>WFQA01000096.1 GCA_015487255.1 Paracoccaceae bacterium
AGCCAGTTTTGCATTCCACCACGATAATAAAGCATTTTGTCTGCGGGATATCCGAGCGCCAGCAGGTTATTGATAGCCCGCGGCGTTTGCTCGCACCATGGGCCATTACAATACATTGCCAAGGTGCGCGGATTGTTGAAGCTCCAGTTTCCGTCTGGTTGCTGCTCCCCGCCAAGCTGCAACAGAATTGCATCTAAAAATGGGTTGGCATCGCTTGGGGTCAGCAAATTAAAGGGCAGGTTGATCGAGCCGGGTATGGTGCCGGCAGCAAAAAAGCGCGGGGTGCGGGAATCGATCAGCAACCCTTCCCCCGCCTGCACAGATTCTTCCAGAAAGGTTATCAGCTCAAGCTCACCCAGGGTGGTCACACCGTCAGCCACGCTTATAGGCTGGATACAAAATGGCGGGCACGCGCGCGATGTTTTGGCAAAGGCTTGCGGGATAACAGCTTCCCTGTCCGGGTTCCGCTCGATAACGAAGAATTCGTTATTCACTTCCAACTCGACAAATGGCGTTTCAGCGGTAATCCATACCTCTTGCGCAACCCCGGGCGCGGCCAGCAGGATCAGGCCGGATATAAGTGAAAGTAGTGACTTGAGTGCTGGCACGATGCGCCCCCTGTTTGGCTTTGTTTAGCAATATCTAATACATTAGAAACATGGCTATACTAAGGATTATCAATTTACATTGGAAAATCAACAAAAAAAATGTAGCTTTTATATAAAGAACCGGTCACAAGTTATTCAAATCATTTGAACTTGGGCCGTTCCCAGGTAAAACACCTGATACAGTTGTGGCATTTTGAGCTTGTGCGGTTGTGTGCTGCTTGGCAGAGTTCGGCCAGATGTTTTCATGGGGAATCAGGTATGCGCTATGTGGTAGCCAAAGACAGCCGTGAAGTGGTTGATTTGTTGATGGAAGATAAGGCCAACCTCTTGCTGGCTGGCGGCACGGATGTTTTGGTCCGGATGAGGCTCGATGAGCGCTATCCAGACAGAATAATTGACATAAAGAAGATACCGGGGGTGGCTGAAATCACTGAAGAATCCGGTGGTTTCCGTATTGGGGCCGCGGTGAGTGGCGCACAAATGGGTGAGCATAGTCAGCTTAAGGCGCTCTGGCCCGGTGTGGTCGAGGCGGTTGAGCTCATTGGTTCAACCCAAGTGCAGGGCCGGGCTACAATGGCGGGCAACCTGTGTAATGGCTCCCCGGCGGCAGATAGCGTGCCTGCCATGCTGGCCGCGCAGGCCGTGGCGCGTGTTGAAGGGCCGGAGGGTGTTTCTGATCAGCCGGTGCTTGCGCTTTTGGATGCACCGGGCCAGACCAAGCTTGGGAAAGCTGAGTTTATCACGTCGATCTTCCTCCCGGCTCGGCCCAACCTCGCGGGAGACGCCTATCTGCGCTTCATTCCGCGCACCGAGATGGATATTGCTGTGGCCAGCGCTGGCGTAAGCTTGGTGCTTGATGAGGCAGGTATTGTGATAGAGGCATCTGTGGCGCTTGGCGCGGTTGCCCCGACGGCTGTTATGGTATCCGGGGCGGCTCAGGCACTTATCGGCACCCGGCTGGAAGCCGCGCCGCTTCAGGCCTGCGCTGCCGCTTGCGCAGCGGCCTGCAGCCCGATCGATGATAAACGCGGCACCATTGAGTTTCGCACCAAGGTGGCAGGGGTGATGGCTTGCCGCGCAGCAATAACAGCGTATCAACGTGCCGGAGGCCAGCCATGAGTAAAATCCACGTATCCACGCAGGTGAATGGGGATCAGGTCGAGTTTCTCTGCGAGCCGGAAGAAACCCTGCTTGATGTGCTGCGTGACCATCTCAACCTGACCGGCGCCAAGGAGGGCTGCGGCACCGGCGATTGCGGCGCTTGTTCGGTGACGATTGATGGCCGCCTGGTCGCTGCGTGCCTTGTGCTTGGCGCGGAGGTTGAAGGCAGCGCGGTCGAAACCGTTGAGGGTATCGGGGCGCCGGACGCGCTGCATCCGCTCCAGCGGCAAATACTGCAGCATGCGGCTTTGCAATGCGGCATCTGCACCCCGGGAATTATCGTTGCCGCCAAGGCGCTGCTGGCGCAAAACCCTGATCCGAGTGAGCAGGAAGTGCGCTACTGGCTGGCGGGCAATCTGTGCCGCTGCACCGGCTATGATAAAATCATCCGCGCGGTGCTGGCCGCCGCCGGCGAGATGCGGGGAGAAAACCCATGAGCAAGCAAGAATTCAAAATCCTCGGCACCCGCCCGATTCGCCCCGACGGGCTGGATAAAGTAACCGGCAAAGCAATGTTTGGCGCGGATAAATCCGCCACCGGCATGCTGCACGCGCGTATCTTGCGCTCCCCCCACGCCCATGCGGAAATCATCTCGATAGATACCAGCAAAGCCAAAGCCCTGCCGGGGGTAAAAGCCGTGATCACCGGCGCTGATTTTGACGATGTCGAAAACCGCTGGACCCGCTACACCATGCAAAACTGCATGGCACAGGGCCGCGCGCTTTATGATGGCCACGCCATCGCCGCTGTGGCCGCCACCAGCAAAAAAATCGCCGGTGCGGCGCTGAAGCTGATTGAGGTGGAATACAAAATCCTGCCCCATGTGACCGATGTGGACGAAGCCATGCAGCCCGGCGCGCCGCTGCTGCACGAAGGCGTGAAGGCGCGCAAGCTTGGTGATGATGTTTCCGGCAACACGGTTGGCTATTACAGCTTTGGCCATGGTGATGTTGATGCCGGTTTTGCCAAGGCTGACGAGGTGATCGAGCGCCGCTTCAAAACCGCCGCCACCCATCAGGGTTATATCGAGCCGCAAGCCTGCCTGGCTGACCTTGGCGCAGACGGGCGCGGCGCGCTTTGGTGCACAACGCAGGGCCACTATATGGTGCGCGAGACCTGCGCCGAAATTCTGGGCATTGATGCCAGCCAGTTGCGGGTCACCGCCTCGGAAATCGGTGGCGGTTTTGGCGGTAAAACCACGGTATTCATCGAGCCGGTGGCGCTGAAGCTCTCGCAAAAATCCGGCAGGCCGGTCAAGCTGGTAATGAGCCGAGAAGAGGTGTTTCGCGCCACCGGCCCTACCATGTCCGCCTCGATGGATGTGAAAATCGGCATGGGCAAGGATGGTAAAATCACCGCCGGCCATGCCAGGCTGCGCTATCAGGGCGGGGCATTTCCCTATAATATGGTGATGATGGGGGCGATGAGCGCCTTTGCCTGCTATGATTTAGAAAACGTGCAATCCGAGGGCTGGGATGTGATGACCAACCGCCCGAAAATGATCTCTTATCGTGCCCCGGGCGCGCCGATGGCGGTGTATGGGGTGGAATCGGTGATTGACGAGCTGTGCCAGAAGCTTGGGCTGGACCCGATCGAGGTGCGGTTGCTGAACGCGGCAAAAGAAGGCACGAAGTCGTCTTACGGGCCTAGGTTCAAAGCCATCGGGTTGGTCGAGGCGCTGAAGGCCGCCAAGGCCCACCCGCATTATTCCGCGCCGCTACCTGCCAATACCGGGCGCGGCGTGGCCTGTGGATTTTGGTTTAACTTTGGCGGGCAGGTTTCTGTTTCCATGGCGATAAATACCGATGGCACCGTCAACCTGATCGAGGGCAACCCCGATATCGGCGGCTCGCGGGCCTCGATCTCGATGATGGCGGCTGAAGCGCTTGGCATCCCGTTTGAGCGCATCCGCACCATTGTCGGCGACACCGCCTCGGTTGGTTTTTCTGACGTGACCGATGGCAGCCGGGTGACCTTCGCGGTCGGTATTGCCACCATCAACGCCGCCAAGGCCGCGATCAGGGAGCTATGCAAACGCGCTGCGATGATCTGGGAAATTGACGAAGACGCGGTTGAGTGGGTTGATGGCACAGCCCGGCCCACCGGCCATAATGCCGGGGATTTCCCGCCCATGAGCCTTGCCGAAATCGCCGCCACATCCGGCAAGACCGGCGGGCCGATTGCCGGCCACCATGAGGGCGCGCCCGACAAGGCCGGGGTTTCTTTCGGGGTGCATCTGGTGGATCTGGAGGTCGACCCGGAAACCGGTTTTACCAGTATAAAGCGCTATACCGCCTTTCAGGATGTCGGCAAGGCGATCCACCCCGCCTATGTGGAGGGGCAAATTCAGGGCGGCGCGGTGCAGGGTATCGGCTGGGCCTTGAACGAGGAATATATCTACGGCGCGGATGGGCGTTTGCAAAATCCGGGCTTTCTGGATTATCGCATTCCGGTGGCTTCTGACCTGCCGATGATTGATGCGGTGATCATCGAGGTGCCCAACCCCGGCCATCCTTACGGCGTGCGCGGCTGTGGTGAAACCGCGATCGTGCCGCCCCTGGCAGCGGTGGCCAACGGGGTGGCGCAGGCGGTTGGGGTGCGGTTGTTTGAGCTGCCGATGTCGCCACCCAAAATCCTGAAAGCCTTGTAAAATGGCGCATGTGGTGATTTTTGGCTCGTTGCGTTCATTTACCGATGGCGTGAGTGAGCTGGAGATCGACGCGCGCTCAACGCGGGCATTGCTGAATGCGTTGGTGGAGCGCTTCCCGGCGCTTTCGGAAACCGTGGAAGCCGGGGTTTCATTGGCGATTGATGGTGAAATCTATAAAGAAGCGTGGTTCACCCCGATCGGCCCGGATTCAGAGGTGGTGGTAATGCCGCTGATGGTGGGGGGCTAAAGCGTTTTGCGTTTTATCAGAACCACCTGTCGGTTTCACCGTTGAGGCCGTGATTGTGAAACAATCGCGTTCAATGGTAAAACCGATTCAAATCAAACACAAAACGCCTTAGATGAGGAGAAAGCCAAAAGACAGCTGCCAAGGTTTGGCTTCACCCGGCTATCACCCATGCGCCCTTTAACGTCACCCTGTGTAGACATGTAAGCTGCAAAGCTTGCCAACCGGTAGGGTGCGTGGTCTCCACGCACCGGTCTTTGCTAGGGGGCGAATTGAGCCAATAAAATAATACTGAGCAGCAGCGCCAGCCCAACAAAGCGCGGGAAGTTATCCCAAAGCGGGTTGCCCTTGCGCACCCTTGCATAACGGGGCAGGAAAAACCCGAGCAGGATGAGATAGAAAAACAGTTTTTCCATGCCCGGCGTGCCGGTAAACCCGCCGTAAACCAACCCGTAAACCCCGCCAAGGCTGATGAAGGGCCAAGCATAGTGGATAGATCGCCCAAAGCGCCACGGCCTGTCGGTTTGAAAGTGATGAGCATAGCGGTAATCCTTGCCTTCAAAAAGCAGCGCCAGCATGCCGCCGTATATCAGCGCCCCAAGGATAACACCGGGCAGTTGCCCGGGCATGGCTTCCAGCCCGCGCCAGGTGAAGAGCAGCATGAAAGTGCCAAAGAACAGCGCCAGATAATAGGCGTAGAGCCAGCGGTTGGGGTTGGAAAGCCGCTTTTCACCGCGCCCGATCGCCACCCCGGCCAGCACATCCGCCGATAGCAGGTAAAGTGCGGCAGCAAAGCCCATGCGCAACCAGATATCGGGCGTGCCCCAAATAAAATATGAAGCCCCAACCAGCAGGGCAAAAAGCAAGGCAATGACAAGGGCAACAAAGTTTTGATGAATTTTCATGGCAAAAACAACTTTCAGTAAAATGGCAAAAACCTGCAATCACTCGCTCATTAAATAAACACAATTTAAAGGAATAAAAACAGAG
>WFQA01000097.1 GCA_015487255.1 Paracoccaceae bacterium
TCTTGCGCGGTATGATCGAGCCGATCACCATTTCCTGCAACGCCGAAATTTTTTCCGACACGGGCCGGGAAGGCAAAAATACAACCTGTGTGCTTTTTGCCTTCCGTTTACCAAGCCGCGACAAAAGCAAATTCTTGATAGACATTCTTCCCCCTGAGAGCAAACCAGCAGCCGCTAAACCGCTATTGCAAAATCTGTTTTGCGCGGCCTAAACCGCATCGGTTATCCCGGCCACCGCCATACGTGATTTGACCAGCACCATGCCGATATTGGCGCTTTTGCGGGTGACGAACGCAATCACATGGTCCGGATATTGTTGGGTGCGCAGAAAAACATGAATCAGGTTCTCGCTAAAAACCAGCAACTCCTGAAAGTAACTTTGATCTCCCTTTTTGCCCCCGCGGGATTTATTGAAAGCGTCCTCTATTTGAGTTACGGTTGGCCCCTGAAACATATCGGCGGTGGCCGCGGCAACAAGGTCCAGCACCTCTTGCGGGTGCGAATCAAGGGTGCTGACCCCCAGCAGCATTCCAGAACTCATATCCACATAGCCAGCGGCCACACAGTCTGGCATGGTTTTCATTGCGTCAGTTAAAGCTTGGTCCAGTGACATTTCAGGTCTCTTTTTGCGATTTAGATTGTGAAAACTTGATAGAATTTTTACAGATATTCACAAGAAGGCATTTTTATGCCTATTGGTTTGGTGCTCGAACAGTTGTTTATTTCTTTCTGGTTGAGCTCAGATACGGCTGGAAGCAAAGGCTTCACATGCGAACCTCCGGGTGTTTTTCAAAGCAAGCCTCCAGTTGAATCGCCAGATCAACAGACAGAATTGCCAATTCTGCCTCTGGCCGGTTTTGCAGTTTATCAAGCAGGGCGGCAGCTTGCTTGAAGGCAGTGGCGGCCGACGGGCTGGCCTGGGGGGCTTCTGACCTGGTTTCACAAACGAACCGCTGGATTCTATCGCGAATATGCACTGCGGTTTCCTGCCCCGAGATATTTGGCCTGGTTTCGATCCAGAAGGCGATTTCATCCACCTCCTGCCGCCAAATCTGGCCAAGCTGCCGGGAGGGCAGGGGTTGGGGCTTGGCAACCACAGGCGCGGGCCGCTCGATTACCGGTTCTGGCGGCGCAAAAACCCCTGAACGCTGAAATTCGGCCATGACATGTTTAAAAAGAGCGCTTGCACCGGTGCTATGCCGGTCCGGGCTGATGATGGCATCGTCAATGGCTTTGCGGCTGCAATCCAGCATGATGATTTTTTCAAACAACCCATCCACTTCACCGGCCAGTCGGCTGCTGACCTTGCCCCGGTCTTCCGGGCCATGCAGGTAATCAGCCCGGGTCACGGCCAAAACCGCATTTTTGCGCAGCGATACCGGCAACTGCTCAACAATGTTGATCTCCGACAGGCACCATGCCCGCTGGCCCATGGTGCACCAGATCAGCAGGTCAGCGGACTCAAGCACCGCCCTGCCCTCTGCGGGCAGATCACCGTTTTGCCCGACCGAAACCTCGGATATCTGCGCCCCCTGAAAATCCGGTGCCAGAGCTTCAATCTCGATCCGGGCAATATCAATATTCTCAGCCCGGCCAGACAGGAAATCCCGCTTATCCACATGCATGCCACCGCCGGCGGTGCGGATGGTGAAGGCCTCGTGCGGTGCAGGCACAATACACGCCGGGGGCAAGTGGGAAGGCCCGACCGCAACCGGCAACAGGCGCTGGCGCAGCAGCAGGTTGATCAGCGAAGACTTGCCGGCGTTGAACTCCCCCGCCACAACGATATGATAGCGGTTTTGCGCCTGCGCTGCAGGCTCGGGCGGGGTCAGTTCGGCGCGGGCATTCATCACTTGCCACCCGTGCCTTGCCCGGTATGGCCCAACTCGTCATCGGGGATTGGCCGGTGTTTCAAATATAGCTCGGAGAGGGTTTGCAGGCTTTCTTCGAGCTTGGCCAGCGCGGCACCACTACGGGAAAGCCGGGCCCGCCTTTGGCTGTTGATCCGGGCAATGGCGACCTCGCTCACCCCTTCATTAAGGGTTTCCAGCTCTGCTTTCAGGCCGGCGATTGCCGTGCTGATCATGCCGCGCGCGGCGGTTTTGGTTTGGGATATCCGGGCCAGCGCCTCGCCGGTGCGCTCGGCAATGGCAAGGCTGGCCACCTCACAGCAGGTATCCACCCCCGGCAGCA
>WFQA01000098.1 GCA_015487255.1 Paracoccaceae bacterium
CTATATGCCTTCACAGCCTCGAAAATGCGGTCGTGGCGGAATTGGTAGACGCGCAGCGTTGAGGTCGCTGTGGGGTAATACCCGTGGAAGTTCGAGTCTTCTCGACCGCACCAAAACAGACATTGCTGTCTGTGATCCCCCCTAATGCCTTGAATGGCAAGGATATTTGCGGGGTTCTAGCACCCTCTTTCCGGTCATATTGAATGCGCTCTACGAAGGCCAGTTTGAGCACTATCCGGCGCAGGGTGGTATGGCCTGTTTCCCAGAGTTTCCAACATGGCTTTGGCGAGGGTAAGGAGCTGTTTTGTCGGCTGTAGCGATTTGATCAGAGCGCCGATTTCACCCTCGATCTTGTCACGGGCAATGGACTTGCCGTAGCTGGCGCAGCTTTTGGTTTGGCAGAGATAATATGCATAGCGCCTTGTCTTTCCGGTCGACCAGGAGGAGCGCAACGGCACGCCGCAATTGGCGTAGCAGACAAAGCCGCGCAGGGCAAAATCGTTGCCGATATTCTTGCGCACAGGTGCCTTCCCCCTTATTCTTAAGAGCACAGAGAGCCCTTAGGAGCCCCAATAGGTATTGCAATGGTGGTAATGACCAGCGCCAGAATGCTTGCCAGCGACCAACTCTGGGGCACTCTGTGGGGCATTTGGCAGCCAGTGGCGCCAGTCAATTATCTACCAGCAATGATTTGAATGGTGCTGGCTGGGACGGTAGGATTCGAACCTACGATCTGCGCTACCAAAAAGCGTTGCCCTACCACTAGGCCACGTCCCAACACAATGTCCTTTTACTGGGGCCGCTTTGGCTCTGCAAGTGAAATATTGGCAATTTGGCCTATCCATTTATCGCAGTTTACGCCACATTGCGGCGCATGGGTTTGGGGGCAAAAATGCAAAAACGTGATGTGGTTATCATCGGAGCCGGGGCGGCGGGAATGATGTGTGGAAGCGTGGCCGGCGGGCGCGGGCGCTCGGTTTTGCTGCTTGATCATGCCCGCAAGATTGGCGAGAAAATACGCATCTCCGGTGGTGGGCGGTGCAATTTTACCAATCTGGAAACCGAGGCGCGGCACTTTCTTTCCGGCAACCCGCATTTTGTGAAATCGGCACTCGGGCGATACACACCGCAAGATTTTGTAGCGCTGGTCGAGGCGCATGGAATCACATGGCATGAAAAGGCAAAGGGCCAGCTTTTTTGTGATGGTTCGGCAGTGCAGATCGTGGATATGCTGAAGATGGAACTGGCTGATGTTGGAGCGGAAATATGGAGTGATACCAAGGTAGTGGATGTTAAGCAGCATAATGACGGCTTTGAAATCACCACCGCGCGCGGCCCGGTTCTGGCACAATCGCTGGTGGTGGCCACTGGCGGGAAATCCATTCCTAAAATCGGAGCCAGCTGCTTTGGCTACCAGTTGGCGCAGCAATTCGGGCTGCAGGTGGTGGCGCCAAGCCCCGGGCTGGTGCCGCTGACATTTGGCGCGCAGGATCTGACGGGGTTTCGCGAATTGGCCGGGGTCTCGCTGCCGGTGCGGGTGGTTTGTGGCGATGGCGCGTTTGAGGATGACCTGCTGTTTACCCATCGCGGGCTTTCCGGGCCGGCGATCTTGCAGGTCAGCTCCTATTGGCGGGCCGGGCAGGGGCTGCGGATAAACCTGCTGCCCAGGGGCGGGTTTCATGCTGCGCTTGAAATGATGCGCGCCCAGGCCGGCGGGCAGATGGTGCAAAGCCTGCTGGCCCGGCTTTTACCCAAAAAACTGGCCCGCCATATGGCGGCGCGTTTTGGCTTTGCCGGCACGATAGCCGATCTTTCCCGTGCTGATATAACCGCGCTGCAGGCGCTGCTCACCGATTGGCAGGTTTTTCCGACCGGTTCCGAGGGTTACCGCACTGCCGAGGTCACCCTTGGCGGGGTGGATACCAACGGGCTGGACGCCAGAACCATGCAGGCGCGCCATGTGCCGGGGCTATATTTTATTGGCGAGGTCGTGGATGTGACCGGCTGGCTTGGCGGTTATAATTTTCAATGGGCCTGGGCCTCTGGGCAGGCGGCGGGGCAGGTGGCCTGAACCCGCCCCGGCCTATGACCCGATTTGCTCGCGAAGGATGGAAATCGTCAGCGACAGGAAGATATAGATCCCGAAAAACAACGCCAGTGCCAGCAGGGTGTTTTCCAGCGCTTTGGGGTGGGTTGGCACATCGGGTGGCACCGGGGCCACCGCAAGGCTGAGATAGCGGGTTTGCCGGCTGACCTCTATCCGGGCGGATTCCAGCGATGAAAGGGATTGCTGCAACAACATTTGCCGCATCTCAAGATTGGATTCCGCGATGCGTAACTCCCCACTTACCCGCGCCAGCGAGGCATTGGCATCACCACTCAGCAGCATGTTGGCCCGGCGTTCCTTTATCCGCTCGCTCAGGCCTTTGATCTCCTGCTCGATGGCATTGACCTGTGCCTGATTGGGTTGCAGGTTACTGTTGATCTCGGCCAGATCAAGGCGTTTTTGCACAAGCTGGGCCTCCAGGCTGTTGAGGATGGTCATCTGCCCGGTCAGCTCCGCATCGGCATTGAACACGCCACGGCTTTGCTGCAGCTCCAGCACCACATTGGCGGCATCAAGCACCGCCTGCTCGGCCTCGTCATAATTTTGCTGTGCGCCCAGGAGCTGGTCTTCGCGCACCGGGGCAGCCAGCCTGTCCACCCGTTCTTCGGCAAATTTGATCAGCGCGCGGGAAAACTCGGTCGCCTTTTCCGGGGTAATGGCGATAACCGACATGCGGATCACCCCTTCGGTGGGATCATACCCGATCTGCACATATTTTTCGTATTTCTTATAGGCATCCTCCAGGCTGGCATCGGCGGGGAGCCGTTGAATCTGGTCAATGCTTTCCTGTTGGAAATGGGCGATGAAGCCGTTTTCCCTGTCGAGCCTCTGCATGGCCTCGCGTGAGCCGAGATAGCCCTGCACGATCACCGAATCCTCAAGATTGGAAAGCCCGCCACCGCCAAGCAGCCCGCCAAGGCCACTCGCAGCACCGCCGTTATCGGGCTTTTGAATGACCATCTGGCTGTCAACCTGATACATCGGTGTGGCGACATTATAAAAATAGTTTCCGACAAGATAGGTCGGCAGGATAACAAAGAAAAACAACCGCAGCGCAATCAGGAAAAACCGGGTCCGGCGGCGGCGGGCGATGGATCGCTGGATCTTTTTGATATCGGCCTGCCGCTGCTCGTCGGTTATGATATCGGGGTTTTCGCCTGGCACCTTGTTGCCCGGCATCGGGTTTTGGGTGGCAACGGTGCTATCCAGCATGGTCACCCGGTCGCGGGTCACATCAAAACCGCGCTCTTCCAGCATTTTGGCGGCTTCCTCGCCGCTTTTGGGGCTAAGCCCCATGCGCACGGCCTTGCGCCGCGCCATGCGGAAATAGGCGGGTGTGCCCGGTTGCGGCGGGGTGGCCCTGGGCTTCATCATAGCCGGTGATACGGTTTGTTTTGGTTCACGCGTCATAATTATATAGCTTTTTTGCCTGTTCCAAATTGTCAAACATATGCAGTATACCACCCCGTAAAACCGCGGCGCGGGTGCAGTAACGCTCCAGAATATACGCTGAATGCGATACAATAACCACAGTGGATTTGGTCAGCCGTTCATGCAGCACATTCCCGGCCCTGCGGTTGAAATCCGCATCGGTGCTGCTCGGCATGCCTTCGTCGATCAGATAGACATCAAATTCGAGCGCCAGCAGCAGGGCAAACGAAACCCGCGCCCCCATGCCGGAAGAATAGGTGCGCATCGGCATGTCGAAATATTCGTCGATATTGACCAGATAGCGGCAATAGGCCTCGATATAATTCGGGTCCAGCCCGTAGAGCCGGGCGATATAGCGGGCGTTTTCCGCTGCGCTGTGGTTGGGGTCGATCCCGCCCATGAAGCCGAGCGGAAAGGAGATGCGCGCATTGCGGATGATCTTGCCATCATCGGGCTTTTCCAGCCCGGCCATCATGTTGACCAGCGTGGTTTTGCCGGTGCCGTTGGCTGCCAGTATGCCCAGGGATTGCCCCTGCTCCACGCTGAAACTGGCCCGGTCAAGAATGACCTTGCGCTGGGTGCCCGTCCAGAAAGACTTGCTCACATTTTCAAATTCCAACATTGCGTCTCGCCCATGGCCGGTGCCGTGAGGCCCGATAATAACCCCGCTATCTTAACAGAAGAAAAAGTAAATCATAGATTATAGTTAACCCGGTCATCTTCGCTTTTTTTCCACCCGTAAAATCCACCCGGCCAGCAATGAGATAAGCGCGGCGGAAAAGCTCAGTAACGCGCCCATTTTGGCGGCATCCTGAATACCCCCCGCCGGAAAGGCCACCGAGGCAACAAACAGTGCCACGGTAAAGCCGATGGCGGCCACACAGCCCAGCACAAACAGATCCGAGGTTTTCATCCCCTCGGGCAGGCCAAAGCCAAACACCCGCGCCCCGAGCCAGCCCATGGCGAATATCCCCAATGGCTTGCCCAGCAGCAAGCCCCCCAGCACCAGCCATGTGGCCGTGCCGATTGAGGAAAACTGCACCCCGGCATTGAATAACCCAAAGAAAAACAACACAATTTCAACCGGATGTTTGAGCCGGTGTTCCATGGTATTGAGCAGGTCTTTCAAATGGGATTCCGCCGCCGAGAATATGCCGTAGGCGCGCTCGGCATGGGGGATGGTCGGCACGATGAAAAGCAGCCCCAGTGCCGGGTGGATGCCCGAGCGCATGAACGCATACCACGAAATGCTGCCGGCCAGCAGATAGGGCCAGAAGCTGGCCTTTTTGCGCATCCAAGTCGAGGCCGGGCGCATTTCCCTGCCCCGGTCAAGCTGGCGCGGCAGCCAGTTGGCCAGTATATATACCGCCACCGCCGCGCCCACCGCGACCAACAACCATAATGGGGCCAGTTCGGCAGAAGGGTAGAAAACCGCCAGAATGACCAGCCCGATGGCATCATCCGCTATTGCCAGCAGCAGCAAAAACCGCACCGCCGGGTGCCCGGCCCCAAACACAATGCGGCCAATCAGGTAGGAAAAGGCGATATCGGTGGCGGTAGGCACCGCCCAGCCATTGGCCACGGCCTCAAAGGTGGTGGAGCCAAGAAAATAGGCAATGCCAAGGTAGATCATGATCGGCCCGGCCATGCCGCCCACCGTGGCAAAGAGCGGTGAAATCGCCTTTTTACCGCGCAACGAGCCGGATTTCAGCGCCACCGCCTCCCAGACCTCCTTGCCGGCAATGGCGAAAAACAGCGCCATCAGCAGATCATTGACCAGATAATGCGGGGTGAGGATACGCGCGCCGGGATAGCCTTCTTTGATATAGCCGATCGGCCCGTCTTTCCAGATCGGGTAATCGACGATACTGTGGTAAAGATCGATATAATAGCTCGGCTGGCCGGGCACCGGGAGCAGCAGGTCAAGATTGGCCCATATCAGTGCAATCAGCGCCCCGATAAGCAGCAATAATGAATACGAGGTGAGAAAATTCCAGACACGATACATGGGGGGGAGTCCTTTTGCACTTTGGCCATAGATAAGCTAGACAGGCGCGCAGGACAATGTTTGACCAGCAAAAATTCATCTGCCCCCGGATGGCGCTACGGAAGGACCCAAAATGCAGACTCCGCTGGATATCGCTTATCTTCAAATGCAGGAAGACGAGGCGCAGGCCATGGGCTTTTATGCGCGGTTTTTAGAGGCTGAGCTGTTTTTGATGCTGGAAAGCGAGGTGGCGGACGGGCAGGCAAAGCCGCTGGTGATGCAAACCTCGGATGGCGCGCTGGCGCTGGTCTTTGACCGCGAGGAGCGACTGGCTGATTTTGGCGAGGTGGTCAGCGATTATGTGGCGCTTTCCGGGCGGCGGGTGGCGACGATGCTGGCCGGGCAGGGGGTTGGCGTCGGGTTGAATCTTGGCGAGGCCCCGAGCGCGATGGTGCTGCCGGCCGGTGCGGTCACATGGCTGGCCGAGGCGGCATTGGGAGAGGACGAGGAGCTTGAGGCCAAACCGCTGCAAATTGCCAAACCGGCAGGCGTGCCCGAAGCGCTGATTACGGCGCTGGATGGCAAACTGGCCAATATGGGCGGGGTGGTTGGCGCGGCTTATCTGGTGTCGGTCACTTACGAGAATGGCGAGCAGGGGCATATGCTGGCGCTGGTTAATGTGCCCGCGCCTGCCAGACCGGGGGTTTCCGAAGCGCTCTCGGAGGCCCTGCGCTTTAGCGGCATAGAGGCCGGGCAGCTTGATCTGGCCTTTCTGGCCTCCGATGACCGGCATCTCGAGCGGTTTGCCAAGGTTGGGCTTGGTTTTGAAATCCCGGAACTGATCTTCCCCAAAGCCCAGGCCACGACCGCGCCGGGGATGGACCCAGACAAACCTCCGATATTGCGGTAATATATTGCCAGGCATTGGCCTGACTGCGGCCAATGTTGGCGCGGATATATCCAATCCTGGCACAAACACCGGCCGCCCTTTGCTGTGCTCACCCGGAATTTCAAAAAACCGGCAGAAACCCGGATCTGCGATGCCCGGCCAGAGGGTTTTCTCGGTGATTCGCCCCGAATCAAGGAAAACATCAAAATAAACCCCGCTTTCCCCCTTGCGAATTAGTGATTCGCACCCCAGATTCGCACCAGCGATTCGCCGCGCAATAATTTCGAGCAGAATGGAGCATTTCATGGCAAGCAAAGACACCGCAAAGTCTAAAGATCTCCCCGGCCCGTTGCTCGACATGAGCCAGACCGCCGTGCGCAAAATGATCGCGCAGGCAAAGGAGCGCGGTTATATTACTTATGACGAGCTTAATGAGTTCATGCCGGCCGATCAGGTGTCTTCCGAGCAGATCGAGGATATCATGGCGATGCTCTCGGAAATGGGCATCAATATCACCGAAGGTGATGATGACGATGACGAGGAAGAAAAATCCGACGCCGAGGAAATAGGCGCAACCACCTCGCGCGAGCTGGTCACCGCCTCGGCCACCACCGAAACGCTGGA
This sequence comes from Paracoccaceae bacterium, assembly GCA_015487255.1. GTDB lineage: Bacteria > Pseudomonadota > Alphaproteobacteria > Rhodobacterales > Rhodobacteraceae > UBA3077. The sequence continues at coordinate 7,039 of WFQA01000098.1, forward strand.
CCGCACCGATGACCCGGTGCGCATGTATCTGCGCGAAATGGGCACGGTGGAGCTGCTTTCGCGTGAAGGCGAGATAGCCATTGCCAAGCGTATCGAGGCGGGGCGCAACACCATGATCGCCGGGCTGTGCGAAAGCCCGCTGACCTTTCAGGCCATTACGATTTGGCGCGACGAGCTGCTCGCCGAAGAGGTGATGATGCGCGATGTGATCGACCTGGAAACCACCTTCGGCCAGGCCATGGGCGAGGAAGAAGAAGAGGAAGAGGTGAAGCCAGAAGCGCCGGTCAAGGAAGAAACCGCCACTGATGTTTCGGACGATGATGACGACGATGAGGATGACGAGGACGAAGCCGCCAACCTTTCACTGGCCGCGATGGAGGCCGCACTAAAACCGCGCGTGCTGGAATCGCTCGATCTGATCGCCGCTGACTATGAAAAACTGGCTGAGATGCAGGATAGCCGGATGGATGCCACCATGTCCGACGGTGAGACATTTTCTTCCGGGCAAGAGCTGGAATACCAGCGGCTGCGCTCGGAGATTGTGACGCTGGTCAATGCGCTGCACCTGCACAATAACCGGATCGAAGCGCTGATCGACCAGATTTATGGCATCAACAGCAAGATCAAAACCGTGGACAGCGCCATGGTGAAAATCGCCGATAGCGCGCGCATCAACCGCCGCGAGTTCATTGACGAATACAAAGACAGCGAGCTGGACCCGGCATGGATGGAGCGGGTCAGCGCCAAAACCACCCGTGGCTGGGATACCATGGCTGAAAAACATGGTGAAAAAGTGAGCGAGCTGCGCGATGAAATGGCCGAGATCGGGGCCTATATCGGGGTGGATATCTCGGAATTCCGCCGCATTGTGCAGCAGGTGCAAAAGGGTGAAAAAGAGGCGCGCGCCGCCAAGAAGGAGATGGTGGAGGCCAACCTGCGGCTGGTGATTTCTATTGCAAAAAAATACACCAACCGCGGGCTGCAATTCCTTGATCTTATTCAAGAAGGTAATATTGGCCTGATGAAGGCGGTGGATAAATTCGAGTATCGTCGCGGCTATAAATTCAGCACTTACGCCACATGGTGGATCAGGCAGGCGATCACCCGCAGCATCGCCGACCAGGCCCGCACCATCCGCATTCCGGTGCATATGATCGAAACCATCAATAAACTGGTGCGCACCGGCCGCCAGATGCTGCACGAAATCGGCCGCGAGCCAACGCCGGAAGAGCTGGCCGCCAAGCTGCAAATGCCGCTGGAAAAGGTGCGCAAGGTGATGAAAATCGCCAAGGAGCCGATCAGCCTTGAAACCCCGATTGGCGACGAGGAAGACAGCCAGCTCGGCGATTTCATCGAGGATAAAAACGCAGTGCTGCCGCTGGACAGCGCCATTCAGGGCAATCTGAAGGAGACGACAACGCGCGTGCTGGCCTCCCTGACGCCGCGCGAGGAGCGCGTGCTACGCATGCGCTTTGGCATCGGGGTGAACACCGACCACACGCTGGAGGAAGTCGGCCAACAATTCAGTGTGACCCGCGAGCGGATCAGGCAAATCGAGGCCAAGGCGCTGCGTAAGCTAAAGCACCCAAGCCGGAGCCGGAAACTACGGAGTTTCTTGGATCAATGATTTGTAGGGTGCGTGGTTTCCACGCACCATTCGGCGAGATAACGGGCTGAAGCCCATCCTACATATTTTGAATTGATTCATTGAAAACGAAATAAACCACTCTTAGGCGTAACTGTGATATCAGTTGGCCGAGAGGCCTAAGGAACCTCTGAACAACTCCCGCATTTTGTGATATACTTTTGATAGGCAAATCAGAGGGCCGGCTATGAAGCAGTTGAGTTTTTCGTCGTTTGAGCAATCACAGAAGAAGAAGCGCACAAAGCGTGAGGTTTTTTTGGGAGAGATGGATGCTGTGGTGCCTTGGGCGCGGCTGGAGGGGTTGATTTCGCCGCATTACACGCGGCCGCGCAGGGGCCGGCCACAGATGCGGCTTGGGGTGATGCTGCGGATATATTTTCTGCAACAGTGGTACGATC
>WFQA01000099.1 GCA_015487255.1 Paracoccaceae bacterium
AAGCTGGAGATCATCCTGCCGCTGGTGAAGAAATACAACGTGCCGGTGGTGGCGATCTCAAACGATGATACCGGCATTTCCGAAGACCCCGAGGTGCGGTTTGCCGTGGCCAAAAAGATCGTTGAGCGCGCGGCCGATTTTGGCATTCCGGCGCATGATATCGTGGTTGACCCGCTGGTGATGCCGATTGGCGCCATGGCCACGGCGGGGTTGCAGGTGTTTGAGCTGGTGCGAAAATTGCGGCTGGAGCTGGGGGTGAACACCACCTGCGGCGCCTCCAATATCAGCTTTGGCCTGCCCAACCGCCACGGGGTGAATGCGGCGTTTTTGCCCATGGCGATTGCCTCGGGCATGACCAGCGCCATCATGAACCCGACCCACAAGCTGGAAATGGACGCCATCCGCGCCGCCAACCTGCTGAGCAACAATGACGCCCACGGCGCGGCATGGATCAAGGCCAACAAACCCGCGCTGGCCGAGGGCGAGGTGGAAGCCGGCGCGCGCGGTGGGCGCGGTGGCCGGCGGCGGCGCAGGGGCTGAATTTCTGCTTTTTCCCCTTGTCCTTGCCTGGCCAATGCCTAAATATTGGGCAAACCTATATGAGGGATGAATATGCCAGACACGCTATATAAAGATCTGGGTGTCAGCAAAAACGCCACCCAGAGCGAGATCAAGAAAGCCTATCGCAAGCTGATGAAAGAGCTGCACCCGGACCTCAACCCGGGTGACAGCAAGGCCGAGGAGCGCTTTAAAAAGGCCTCGGCGGCCAATGATATTCTGGGGGATGCGGATAAGCGCAAACGCTATGACGCAGGAGAGATCGACGCCTCGGGCAACGAGACCCCGCAACAGCAATATTACCGCCAATATGCCGATGCCCCGGGGGGCAACCCTTACCAGAATCAGGGCGGTTATCGCGACATGGGCGATATGGGCGATATTTTTTCGCAGATGTTTCGGGGGCGGCAGGGGCCGCAGGCCTTCAAGGGGCAGGACCGGCGCTATAATATGTCGATCTCGTTCATGGATGCGGCACTGGGTGGCAAAAAGCAGGTCACCATGGCCGATGGGGCCAGCCTTAATATCTCCATTCCCAAGGGGATCGAAAGCGGCAAGACCATCCGCCTGAAGGGCAAGGGCGAGCCGGGTATCAATGGTGGCCCGCCCGGTGACGCGCTGATTTCCGTCGAGGTGCAGCCGCACCCGGTCTTTAACCGCAACGGGCTGGATATCGAGCTGGAACTGCCGCTCAGCCTTTACGAGGCCACTCTTGGCGGCAAGGTCGAGGTGCCAACCATCAAAGGCCCGGTGGGGCTGAATATCCCGGCCGGGGCGAGCAGCGGCAAGGTGCTGCGGCTCAAGGGGCGGGGCATCGAAACCGCGCGCAAAAAGGGTGACCAACTGGTGCGGCTCTCCATCCAGATGCCGGAATCCGTGGATGACGAATTGAAGGCATTTATGCAGGGCTGGAAGCAAAACCACCCCTATGATCCACGCAAAAAGATGAAGGGAGCCAGCGATGTTTAGCGAAACCGAAACCATCTCCCGGGTGCCGGGGCTTTCTCCGCAGCGGCTGCAGGCATGGGTCGCGCGCGGCTGGGTGATGAGTGTGATCACCGAGCGCGGGCAGATTTTTGGCGAAATAGACGTGGCGCGTCTGCGGCTGATCTGCACGCTTCGCGATGAAATGCAGGTGGATCGCGATCTGCTGCCAACCATGCTGAAGCTGCTCGACCAAATCTACGGGCTGCGCCGCGAGCTGCGCGCCACATGGCAGGCCGTGGCCGCCGAGCCGGAGGACATCCGTAACCGTATCCTTGCCCGGATAGAACCAAGTAAGTGATAAAAGGCGGCCACCGGAGCCGCCTTTTATATGGGTTATTCCATCGTGGCCGCGGTATTGTCAGCGAGAAACACAAAATCCCCCCCCGGCGCGCTGCCATGGCAGGCAATGCAACCCACATTGGCCCCCTTGGCCACCCGGCCGGCCAGCGCCACGCCGTTGGGGTTTTGGTCCAACGTGCCATCGGGCAGGTATTTCACCCAGAACCAGTTCTTGTTTTCCGGGTCAAACCCGGCCTCCCGGCGAAACATCACCGTGACCGAGCCAAGATACTCTGCCGGGTTGCTCATCACATCCTCGGCACTCACCCCGACTGGGCCATAATTGCGTTTTACGATCAGATCACCGCTCCAGCCGTCAATGGTGGCGCTGGCAAAGAATGTTTCCAGCATCATGCCGTGCGGGTCGGTGCCCTCATAGGGGGTAACATGAATTTGCGCCGCCCCGGCAAGGTTCATCTCGGTCATTGCCTGCCAGATGGCGGCGGCATAGGCCTGGTCTTCCTCCGAGCCAAATGGCGGCACGCCCTGCGCCCCGGCCAGCGAGCCGATACCCGCAGCAAAGGCCGCGCCCAACATCAGTTTTCTCATCTCAACCTCCCGTTTGTGAACTTATGCGGCCAGCATAGCGACAATCCACCGCAGGCAGGGGTAAACCCTTTACACAACATCTCGCGAAAACGAGAGGATTTGTTACACGGGCGTTACAAAGCGAGCCGGAGGCAAGACTGGCGCGCATAATCGTACTTTCCAACCTCCCTATAATCGCTAGTATGTGGCAAAACCGGCGCGGGGCGACCATGAGCAAAAACCATACGGTGATCTTCACCCCTTCGGGCAGGCGCGGGCAATTCGCCAGCGGCACCAAGGTGCTGGATGCGGCCCGCAGCCTCGGGGTGGACCTTGATTCCGTCTGCGGCGGGCGGGGGATTTGCTCCAAATGCCAGATCACCCCGAGCTTTAGCGATTTCCCCAAGCACGGGCTGGTATCGGCGCCGGAATCCTTGAGCGAATGGAACAGCGTTGAAGCGCGCTATGACAGCATTCGCGGGTTGCCCAAGGGGCGGCGGCTGGGGTGTCAGGCGATGATCGAGGGGGATGTGGTGATTGATGTGCCGCCGGAATCACAGGTGCATAAGCAGGTGATCCGCAAACGGGCCGAGGCGCGTGAAATCACCATCGACCCGGCGATCCGCCTGCTTTTCGTTGAGGTCGAGCAACCCGATATGCATAAGCCAAGTGGCGATTTCGAGCGGCTGCAAGCGGCGCTGAAGGCGCAGTGGGATGTGACGGCGACCGCCAGCCTGGCCACTCTGCGCGGGCTGCAAACCACCCTGCGCAAAGGCAAATGGCAAGTGACTTGTGCTTACCATGTGCCAAGCAGGCAGCTGCTCGAAATCTGGCCCGGTTATTTTGAAGGCCCGCTTTACGGTCTGGCGGTGGACCTTGGCTCCACCACCATCGCCGCGCATTTGTGTGAGCTTGCCAGTGGCGAAGTGCTGGTCTCATCCGGGGTGATGAACCCGCAGATCCGCTTTGGTGAAGACCTGATGAGCCGGGTTTCTTACGTGATGATGAACCCCGGTGGTGATGTGGAAATGACAAAAGCGGTGCGCGCGGCGATCAACAGCCTGATTGGCGAGATCACCGTGCAGGCCGGCATTGAACGCGATGATATTTTTGAGCTGGTGCTGGTGGCCAACCCGATCATGCACCATCTGTTTTTGGGGCTTGATCCGGTGGAGCTGGGGCAGGCCCCGTTTGCGCTCACGGTGGCTGATGCACAAAGCTTTGCCGCGCGCGAGGCCGGGCTGGAACTGCACCGCGAGGCGCAAATCTACACCCTGCCCTGCATCGCGGGCCATGTCGGGGCCGATGCCGCCGCCGTGGCGCTTTCCGAGGCCCCCGACCGCTCGGAAGACCTCGTGTTGATTGTTGACGTTGGCACCAATGCCGAGATTTTGCTCGGTGACAAACACGGTGTGCTGGCCTGCTCCTCGCCCACCGGCCCGGCTTTTGAGGGGGCGCAGATATCTTCCGGCCAGCGGGCGGCACCCGGCGCGATCGAGCATATCCGCATCGGGGCGGATAAAGAGCCGCGCTTCAAGCTGGTGGGTAATGAAAAATGGTCCGATGAGAATGGTTTTGAGCAGGCCGCACTGGCCACCGGCATTACCGGCATTTGCGGCTCGGGCATTATCGAGGCCATCGCCGAAATGCGGATACGGGGGATTGTTGATGCCTCTGGCCTGATCGGCTCGGCCGAGCAAACCGGCAGTGCGCGCTGTATTTCAGACGGGCGCACCAATGCCTATGTGATTTACGCGCCAAAGGAAGGCCCCAAAATCACCGTTACCAATGGTGATATCCGTGCCATCCAGCTTGCCAAGGCTGCGCTTTATGCCGGTGCGCGGCTGCTGATGGACAAGCGCAGGGTCGAGAAGGTGGACCGCGTGGTGCTGGCCGGGGCGTTTGGCGCGCATATCTCGCCCAAACACGCGATGGTGCTGGGGATGATCCCCGATTGCCCGGTTGAAAAGGTCACCTCGGCGGGCAATGCGGCGGGCACCGGCGCGCGGATTGCCCTGCTCAACCTCGCCGCCCGCGCCGAGATCGAATCCACCGTGCGCGAGATCGAAAAGGTCGAAACCGCGATCGAGCCGGCCTTTCAGGAACATTTCGTAAGCGCCACCAACATCCCCCACGCCACCGCGCCTTTTGCCGGCCTGCGAAAAACAACACCATTGCCGGATGTGAATTATAATACTAAAACCGGAAAACGTGGCCGCAGGCGCTCGTGAGCATTAAACTGGCGGTTGGTTCTTTAGCCCGGAAAGCAGCAAATGATTATTTCACATAAATATAAATTTATTTTTATAAAAACCCGTAAAGTAGCGGGATCCAGCATTGAATTGCGGCTCTCGGGCCTGCTGCAGGACGGAGATATCGCGTCGTCTTTAACGGAGCGAGACGCTGACAAAGATTTTGGATTTCCCGATATTGATACGGGAAAGTTTCGTGGTTTTGATAAATTTGGGCGCCCGATTTTCGTTAGCGAACACACGCCTCTATCTAGAATATACCGAAAATACGGGAAACTGATTTCCGATTACAAGGTTATTTCGGTGGAGCGTAATCCTTGGGACAGGGCGGTTTCGCAGTTTTTCTGGTCGATGCGCAGCACCGATATGAAAACCCGCCCGCCCGAGGAACAGGTGGCCGCGTTCAAGAAATTTGTGCATTTCTACGGGCCGGACCGTCTGGCAAGGCGGCTTTGGGGGTGGCGCAAGCACCGCGCGCTCTCGCAAAAAAACCTCTATTGCCTCGGTGATACCCCGATGCCCGATTTTATGATCCGCTTCGAAGCGATGGACGACGACCTCGCCCGCCTGTCCGAATTTCTCGGGTTGGACGAAACCCTCAGCATTCGCGATATCAACGCCAAAGGCGAGCATCGCGCCAAAAAATCCCGCGATTACCGCACATTCTTCGACGATGAAACCAAAGCCCTGGTCGAGAAAAACTGCGCCTGGGAGATCAAAAACCTTGGTTACGGGTTTGACCCCTCCATCCCCCCCGTTTTTGAGCCAGACCCGAACCGGCACGCCGCCCGCGAACAATTTCTGAAGAAACATACCTGACATGGCCGCTGATAAAAAAAACATCTGCGCCCTGACCATGGTGCGCAATGACGAGGTGTTCATTCGCAAATGGGTGGATTATTACGGTGCGGCACTGGGGCGCAAAAACCTGTTTATCATCCTCGACGGCCATGACCAGCACATGCCCGATGGCTGCGAAGGTGCCAATGCGATCTTCCTGCCGAAAGTCCATGCGCAACTGGTAAAAGCCGAGCGGCGGCGGGCGCGGGTGATGTCGCATTTCGCCGCCGGATTGCTCTACCATTATGATATGGTGATCGGGGTCGATATTGACGAATTTATCGTGGTGGATCCGGCCCTCGGCCAAAGCCTGCCCGCCTATCTCTCTACCCTGCCGCTGCGCGCCTCCTATTCCTCGCTCGGCCTCGATGTCGGCCAGCATATCGGCACCGAATCCCCCGCCGATTTCAGCAAGCCTTTGCTTTCCCAGCGCAAATTCGCCATGCTCTCGTCGCGCTATTCCAAACCCTCGATCATCATGAAACCGGTCACCTGGGGGTCTGGCATGCACCGGATCAAGGGGCGCAATTTCAGAATTGACCCCAACCTTTACCTGTTCCATTTCGGCATGGTCGATAAAAAGCAGTCCGAGATTCGCGAAAATGATGCCGACCTGCTGAAAGCGGGCTGGGGCAAACATATGGAGCGGCGCGGCAACCTGTTGAATATCATCGAAAAAGCCGATCCGCTCGATGGCGATTCCTACATCCCCGAGGCCCGTGCATTGCAGCAAAAAAAGCGCCCGCTCTATGCGCTGAACAAGCCGAAAATGATCAGGGGCAATCCGGTCATCCGCATTCCCGAGCGCTTTGCCAACACGGTCTAGCCATCATAATCCACCACAATTTTTTCGCTGCGGGCATGGGCTTGGCAGGTCAGAATATAGCCCTGCTCCACCTCGTAATCCTCCAGCGCCTGATTGGCGCGCATCTCGACCTCGCCCTCAACCAGCCTGGCCTTGCAGGTAGAGCACACCCCGGCGCGGCAGGCATAGGGCGCATCCAGCCTGGCATCCAGTGCCGCTTGCAGCACCGAGGTCTCAGCATCAAGCGCCACCTCATGGCTGACCCCGTCAAGCAGCACCGTTGCCTGCCCCGCGCCGCGAGCGCCAACACCGGCCACAGGCTCTGCGCGTTGCGCGGCGCGTCCGGGCTGGTCTGGGCGGAATTGCTCGATGGAAATCTTTTCGGCGGGCAAATGCCCGAGCAACCCCGCCTTCACCACCTGCATCATCGGCTCCGGCCCGCAGATAAAGGCGTGCTCCACCGCCTTTATATCAACCCAGCCGTCAAACAACCCCTTCAGCTTTTCCTCACTCAACCGCCCGGCAAACAGCTCGATATCCTGCGCGTTATCCTCCAGAATATGGATCAAATGAAACCGGTCCAGAAACCGGTCCTTCAAATCCTGCAATTCATCCCGAAACATGGTCGATGCCAGCGAGCGGTTGGCATAGATCAGGGTAAAACGGGCCTTCTCATCCGCTTGCAGCGTGCTTTTGATGATCGAAAGCAGCGGCGTGATTCCCGAGCCGCCGGCAAAGCCAAGGTTATATTCGCCAATCCTGTTGCCAAAGCTGCCCATCGGCTCCATCGCCTCCAGCACATCCCCCACCTGCAAATCCCGGTTGGCAAAGCTGGAAAACACCCCGCCATCCACCGCCTTGATCCCGACCTTCAACCCCTCCTCCGGGCTGGCGCATACCGAATAACAGCGCCGCAACTCAACCCCGCCAAATTCACGGCGAAAGGTCAGGTATTGCCCCGGCTCAAAAGCAAAATCACCGTTTTTCGGCGCAAGCGAAAGCACCACAGCAGCCTCGGTCTCTTGCCGGATATCAGTCACTTCAAGCGGATGAAACTTTGGCATTTATCTTCTCCTACAAGCACTTAAAGGCGTCAAACGGCTCAAGACAGGCCGTGCAGCGATAGTGACTTTTGCACGGGGTCGAGCCGAATTGAGATAAAAGTTCGGTATCCGCCGCGCCACAGCGCGGGCAATACGGCTGGCCCGGCCGGGGCGGCGCAATACCATATTCGCGCAGTTTTTCATGGGCTTCGGGTTTGATCCAATCCGTGCTCCATGGCGGGGCAATCTGTGGCTCGATCTGCAATTTTTCGATCCCCTTACTGCGCAGTTTGGCCTCGATATCAAGGTTGATAAAGGTGGTTGCCGGGCAGCCGGAATAGGTGGGGGTCACCTTGATACGCACCATGCCGTCCATAACCTCCACCGCGCGGATCACCCCGAGATCAACCAGTGAAAGCACCGGGATTTCCGGGTCCGGCACCTCGCTCAGCCACTGCCATATTTGCGCGGCTTCAACCATCTACCAGCGCGCGTCCGGATAGGCGCGGGGCAGGAATTGCATACTGGCCAGCAAATGCCCGAGATCTTCGCTATGCACCCCTTTGCGCCCGCCCTTCCGGGCAAAGCCGTTTTCGGGGCGCTTCAGCGTGGCCTTGGCCAGCGTATCCTCAAGTGCTGCATCAAAGCGCGGCTTCTGGCTGCCGGGCAAGGGGGAGATGCCGGCCTCGAACATGGCCTGATCCAGCGCGTCATTCTCGAACATCTCACCAGTATAGGGCCATATCGCCTCCAGCGCATCCTGCATCCGCGCATGGCTCTCGGGCGTGCCATCCCCAAGGCGAATAATTAAATCCTTTGATCTTTCAAGGTGATAATCGGCTTCCTTCACGCATTTCGCCGCAATCCCCGCCACCCGGTCATCATCCGAGAGGCACAGGTCGGCCAGCCGCTCATGGTGCCAGAGGTCAAACAGGAATTGCCGCATCAATGTGTGGCCATAATCCCGGTTCGGGCGCTCAACGATCAACAGGTTGCGAAAATCCCACGCATCGCGCCGAAAGGCCAGCGCGTCGGCATCGCGCCCCTGCCCTTCCACCTCTCCGGCCAGCCCGAGCCACATCCGGGTCTGGCCGATCAGGTCCAGCGCGATATTGGCCAGGGCGATATCCTCTTCCAGCACCGGCGAGTGCCCGCACCATTCAGACACCCGATGCCCCAGCACCAGCGTGTTATCCCCCATGCGCAGCAGGAATTCAAACATCACATCGACCCCACTTCATCGGGGATGTCAAAAAACGTCGGGTGGCGGTAGGTTTTGTCATTTGAGGGGTCAAACATCGGGCCTTTGCGGCTGGGCGCACTGGCCGAAATATCGGCCGATTGCACCACCCAGATGCTCACGCCCTCATTGCGCCGCGTATAGACATCGCGCGCATTCAGCATGGCCATTTCGGCATCGGGCGCGTGCAGGCTGCCCACATGCCGGTGGCTCAGCCCGTATTGGCCGCGAATGAAAATCTCCCAGAGGGGCCAGTCTTTTGCCATTGTTTTACTCCGCTGCTATTTGTTTGCTGGCATGAGCCATCAGGCCATCGCGAAACCACGCGCCATCATCATGGGCCTTGTTGCGCGCCCGCATCCGGTCGGCATTGCAGGGGCCATCCCCGTTGATCACCGCGAAAAACTCGTCCCAATCCGGATCGGTGAATTCATAATGCCCGGTCTCGGGGTTGAGCCTTGCCGCCTTGTCCGGCACCTCCAGCCCGAGATACTCGATCTGCGGGATGGTCTGGTCAACAAAGCGCTGCCGCCCCTCATCGTTACTCATCACCTTGATTTTCCACGCCATGGATTGCGCGCTATGCACCGAATCCTTGTCCGGCGGGCCAAACATCATCAAAGCCGGCCACCAGAGCCGGTTGAGCGCATCCTGCGCCATGGCCTTTTGTGCCTTGGTGCCCGCGGCCATTTTCATCATCAGGTCATAGCCCTGCCGGGCGTGAAAACTCTCTTCCTTGCAAATGCGGATCATGGCGCGCGAATATGGCCCGTAAGAGGTGCGCTGAAGCGCCACCTGATTAACAATCGCCGCACCATCTACAAGCCAGCCCACAGCGCCGATATCGGCCCAGTTCAGGGTCGGGTAGTTAAAGATGGAAGAATACTTGGCGCGCCCCATCAACAGATCATCGATCAGATCCGCGCGGGACACGCCAAGCGTCTCCGCCGCCGCATATAAATATAAGCCGTGCCCGGCCTCGTCCTGCACCTTGGCCAGCAATATCGCCTTTCTTTCCAGCGTGGGCGCGCGGGTTATCCAGTTGCCCTCCGGCAGTTGGCCCACAACCTCGGAATGGGCGTGCTGGCTGATCTGGCGAATGAGGGTTTTGCGATAACCCTCCGGCATCCAGTCCTTTGGCTCGATCTTCTCCCCCGCATCGATGCGCGCCTGAAAGGCCCGTTCTTGCGGGCTCATTTCCTCAAGGCGCTTCACCCCCTTGCCGGTGGATTGCACCATTTGTGCATACATGTCGCCTCTCCCACATTAGCTGACTGCGCGGTCAATTATAAGCAATCCCACCCCGCTGGCAAGTAAAATC
>WFQA01000100.1 GCA_015487255.1 Paracoccaceae bacterium
GAATCAAACCACGACCGGCTGCTTGCCGAGATCCGCGACCATTACGAGGGAGAGCCGCCGGAAATGGTTGAAGAATTTCTGCACCGGTTTGAAACCGCGGATATCAGGGAAAAAGGCGGGTTGCTGGCGGAGATGAAACGCAGCCGGAGCCTGGGCAAGGCCGACCGGAAGCGCCTGCGCAAAGCCTATAAGAAAGAGCTGGTCAAGCGCTCGATGGCGATCAAAATCGCAGCGGCCTGGGTGATTACCGTGCCAGCCGCCGGTGGGCTGGCCGCGCTGCTTTACTTCACCATCCGCGGGATTATGCTGCCCTGATGGGCAAAGGCTCAGCGCGCCTACAGCTATGATCTGGAGAAATGCCCCCCGGGATTAGGCCGGGGGGCATATAGATCAACTCGCGGTGTCACAGCGCAGGGTCAGCTGCAATGTGCCCCTGCGGGCAGCGCTCCAGTTTACAATCACCTCGTCCCCCGCTGCCCCGGAAGCGGTTGTGAAATACGGGGTGTCATAGCTGGCAACCCCGCCGCCATCCTGAATTTGCCCGATCGCCGACCAGCCGGTCACCCCGCGCACCTGCGTGCCAAAGGGCACTTTATCGGCATGGGAGTAGGTCCAGCTTACGGCGGCCGAAGGCTGGTTTACTTCCACATAGGCCGGGTTTTCGGTGCGGTTGCTGACCTCTTCAAAATTATTGCCCTGAAAGATCACGTTGCGGGTCAGGCTAAAGTCAAACCCGCCATTGGAGGCATCAACGCTCTCCACCCGGTCAATCACACTGCCACCAATAACCTTGAAAGTGTTGCCAACCACCGAGACTCCGTCAATATGGTGGCCATTGCCATAAGGCGAAAGCCGGATATAGGTAAACCATGTCGGCACGCTGCTGACCAAAAAGATATTGCCGGTGATCGAGAGCGCGCCAAAAGGCACGGTGTTTGGCCCGACATTGGTCAGATTCGCATGCTCATTGGCAACCTCGATGGTGCAATTGTCAATATAATTGCCGGTAATCACGGAATTACCATTGCGCGCGGTAAACAAAATCCCCGCCGTGCGGTCGCCGACCGGGGCGCTGTCGCCCTGCCAGATATGGTTGCCGGTGATCATGTGGTTGCTACGGGCCATCACGGCAAAATGCTTGAAGCGCACAGCCACATTATCACGGACCTTCACATCGTTGAAATTGGTATTGAAAGCGATCGTGGTGCGGTTTTGGGCCAACTCGTCATACTCATTGGAATACCACTCGTTATTATAGATCGACATGCCATAGCAACCCAGATTGGAGGAGGTTATGCCGCGGTCCTTTGGCCGCAAAAACCAGCTGGTATGCACATGCCAGGCATAGCCGCTTTGCGGCAGCAACAAGCCCGAGCATTTGCCAAGACAGGCAAACTCGATATTGCTGATCTGAAAGCGCGAAAGCCCGTCAAAACCGGAGAAATCCAGCAGGTATTTGAAGCGCTCGAACGTATAGCTCTGCGAGGCGGCGGGGTTGATCAGGCTTTGAGAAAGGGTGATGGTGCCCGCCCCGTCATCCTTGCTGGCCACATATACCTCACGGCCCACACCGGCACCGCTGACCAAAGAACCAACCGCGATATTGGCAATATTCACCACATTGGAGAGCACGGTCGGGTTGCCGGTGGAATAGCTCGCGGTCGAGGTCACGGTTGTTGTGTCCCAATTCGCTGAGTCGACCGCCTCCAGCTGCCCGTTGCGCAGCACCCGGCGATTGCCGAAATTATCCTTGTTGCCGACCGCTGCATGCACATCAATCGGTGCATCGAGCTGAATCCGCCGCCCGCCGAGGTCGAGCGATTCATGGTCGGTGAAGTTGAACAGAGCCGCCAGAGCGCGGGTCAGCGCCTCGCGTTCATTGCCAAAGGCGGCCTCGTAGGTTTTGTAATCAAAATTGGAGGTGATCTGCAATCGCGCCGTTGTTGGCATGACCAACTGCCCTTCAAAGCGAATGGGGGAGTTGATGGTCAGCGAGTTGCCAATGAAATACAACCCCTCAGAGACCACAACCTCGCGGCCCTGCGCATCCGCGTCAGCCGCCAGAAAGGCGAGGCGGTCATCGGTGATGCCATCGCCAATGGCGCCGTAATCCCGCACATCGACCCAGCCCATCAGCTTGCGGTAAAAAACATCGGTCCGATCCTCGATCACCACCGATTCAATCCGCACAACCGCGCCATTGTCACCGGTCATATCCAGGCCGAAATGGCCAAATACCGGCTCTGTGCCCCAGACCATATCCACCCCGGTGCGATCCCCGGTGCCGATAATGGCCCGGATGGTATAAATTCGCCCATAGGTATCGGGCAGCAATTCCGGCCCGGTGGTATCCAGCCCGGTTACTTCCAGCCCGCCCGGCCCGCCGGCCCATGCGCCAATGCGAAAGCTCGGAAAAAGCCCGCTCAGCACTTTAAAGCGAATGGTCACCTCCAGATAGCAGCCCGGTAAAATCGGCGTATCACCCATATAGCGCAACCGTTGCAGGCTTTCGGTTTTTTGCAGCTCAAGGCACGGCCCGAAATCCGGGTCACTGGCCACGAGCGCGGCATTCGCCGCCCCGTCATAAGTGGCCGAACCCGGCGTGCCATCCTCGCTTGACCAATCGCTCAGCCCGTCAATAAATGCAGGTGGCATAAAAATCAGACCATCGGTAATTGCCTTATTCATCCATAAACCCTTTCCGGTTTCACCAGCCCCCGCTACGCCCCGCGCGCATTCCCAGCCAGCCAAAATTCAAGATCGCGCAGCTTCGCGACTGCGTGAAAAATTAACCTAAAATTGTATGAAACATGTAAACGATGCGCGCGCTACCTGCTCTGCGGCGCAACATTGCAATTTATAATGCATTTATATCAGCATGTTAGCTGGCTGTGGCAGTTATTGGCACAGGGCTGGCTTATTATTGCCCCATGATCTCACGCAGGGCGAGCGGCAAGAACCCGCCGGCATAGCCCCATATCTGCGGTGCCCTGTCAGCTTGCGCCATCGCCACCAGCATGCGCCCGTCGCGGATATTCACCGCCACCGCCACGCGATCCTGATCACAGCTGAATTTCTTGCAACCACGGCCCACAACCCATTCGCCATCCTGCTCCATGGGGTTGGCAAGCTCCATCAGGGTTTGGGCGCGCAACAGCGCTGCTTCACCCATCAACGCCCTGAGCGGCAGTTGCAGCTCGCCGGCCGCCAGAAAATCAAACGGATAGCGGCCGATCCAGAAGCCCCAATCCCCCGCTGCCATGCCTGAATTGGCCAATGCCGCCTGCTCCAGCCAGACCGGGTTTTTGCCATCATATATAAAGGTCACCGGCCCTTGCCCCGGCTCTGCCGAGGGCATGGAAACCCGGAGCGTTTGCGCATCCCATGTGACCCCGGTCAATTCCGCACAGGTGCCAAATTCTTCCGACCTGCGAATATCACCCGGCGTGGCATGCACCCATGTATAAAGCCTCGGGCAGGCATTGCCTCCGGCGGAATAACCAACCAGCAGCAAATCTCCGACCCGGGCCTGGAAATCCGCGATATAGGCGTCCGGGGGCAGGTTCAGCATGGTATTGCCGATCACCACAACGCGGGTGCCATCGGGGGCTTGCAGAATTTGGGCCAAACCGGCGCGGGTGTTGGTATCCACCTCTTGCGCCGCAAGCGGAGAAAGGGCCAAGGCAAAACCGGCAATCGCCAAAAGGAAAGAACGCATCACAAGGCTCCACTCAAAATCAAGCGGTAGTTTACCCGGCTTTTGCAATCAATCAACCCCGCATCGGCCGGCTCGAAAAGGCGGCCAATCCGCTGCCAGCCAAGCCTACAAAAATGCCCCATCCAGCGCTTTATCAATCAGCTCCGCGGTTTCATCCACCCCGTAAAGCGCAATGAACCCGCCAAAGCGCGGCCCTTGCGAGGCCCCGAGCAGCACCTCGTAAATCGCCTT
The DNA here is from genome assembly GCA_015487255.1 of Paracoccaceae bacterium. GTDB lineage: Bacteria > Pseudomonadota > Alphaproteobacteria > Rhodobacterales > Rhodobacteraceae > UBA3077. Next base: position 3,950 of record WFQA01000100.1, read on the forward strand.
GAACCAGTCGCGCAACGGCTCAAACCCGTGCGCTTTGCCCACCGCAAAAACCAGGCTTTGCAGCGCCTCGCCATCGGTCCCGCCATCCCATGCCCGCAGCTTATCCGCCAAATCCTCCAGCGCGGCCCGCTCCTGATCACTGGCCGCCCGATACACCTTGGCCGGCTTCACAAAATCATGAAAATAGCGCACCGCCTGCCCGGCGGCCGCGTCCAGCCCCGGGTGGGTTTCTGGGCTGGCTTTAGGGGCATATTTATGGATAAATCCCCACATCTGCGCCTTGTTTTCCGCGCTCGAAGCCGAGGCCAGATTGAGCAGCATCGAAAACGGCACCACCATATCACTTTCGGGCGGCTGCCCGTTATGGATGTGCCAAACGGGGTTGTTCAACTGCGCCTTCAGCTCTTGCGTTGGAAAGGCGCGCAGCTGTTGGTGGTATTCATCCACCGCTTTCGGGATCACATCAAAATGCAGCCGTTTGGCGGTTTTGGGCTTTTGATACATAAAATAAGAAAGGCTCTCGGCACTGGCATAGCGCATCCACTGGTCGATCGAAATACCGTTACCGGCTGATTTAGAAATCTTCTGCCCGGCCTCGTCCAGAAACATCTCGTAGACAAAATGCGCCGGGGCAGGTGCGCCCAGTATCCGGCAGATTTTGTCATAGATATGGGTGTTGGTGGAATGGTCCTTGCCATACATCTCAAAATCCACCCCAAGGGCGGCCCAGCGCGCACCAAAATCCGGCTTCCATTGCAGTTTCACCTGCCCGCCGGTCACAGGCATCGTCACCTCTTCGCCATCTTCGTCATCAAAGGTAATCGTGCCCGCTGCCGCATCCACCGATTTCATCGGCACATACAGCACCCGCCCTGTTTTGGCCGAAATAGGCAGAAAAATCGAATAGGTCGCCCGGCGCTCCTCGCGCAGGCTGGCCAGCATCACTTCCATTATTTCGTCATATTTTTCAACGCAGCGCAGCAGCACCGCGTCAAACCGCCCGCTGCGGTAAAAATCGGTGGCGGAGATAAACTCGTATTCAAAGCCGAATGTGTCCAGAAACCGGCGCAACATGGCGTTGTTATGGGCGGCAAAGCTGTCATATTCACCAAACGGGTCGGGCACATCGGAAAGCGGGCGCTGCAAATGCGCTTCCAGCGCCGCCGGGTCGGGCACATTACCCGGCACCTTGCGCATACCGTCAAGATCATCCGAAAAGCAGATCAGCCGGGTCGGGATATCTGAGATCGCCTCGAATGCCCGCCTGATCATCGTGGTGCGCGCCACCTCGCCAAACGTGCCGATATGGGGCAGGCCGGAAGGGCCGTAGCCGGTCTCAAACAGCACCGCGCCGCTGGCCGGGGGCTGCTTGGCAAAGCGCTTCACCAGTTTCTTTGCCTCCTCAAAAGGCCAGGCTTTGGAGGTCATTGCCAATTCGCGAAGTTCAGACATAACAGTCCCTTTCAGCGCCCGTCATCAAGCGATGGGCAAGTTTTTCTCCGCTTCCTATTGTGCAGCGGCGTCCGGGTCAATATTCTATAGTAAAGCACAGGCATGAAAAAGGTTAGATAATGTCCGAAACCCAACTCCCCTCGTTTTCCCCGCAAGACGCGCTGGTCGCGCTGATGATTGCTGAATCCGCTTCTGACGAGGATATCACCAATTCCGAGTTGCTCAGCATCACCCGCATCGTTGACCATATGCCGATTTTTGCTGAATATGACCCCTCGCGCACCAAGCAGGTGGCGCAGGTGGTGTTTGACCTTTTCGAGGTTGAGGACGGGCTGGACGCGCTGTTTGGCATCATTCGGGCGGCGCTGCCGGAAATGCTCTATGAAACCGCCTATGCCATGGCCTGTGATGTTGCCGCCGCTGATGGCCGCCTGCATCAGGGCGAGCTGGAATTCATGGCCGAGATCCGCTACGAGCTGAACATAGACCGCCTGCACGGCGCCGCCATTGAGCGCGGCGCCCGCGCCCGCCATATGCAACTGCCTTAACAGGGCATGGTGGCGCCCCCGCCCCGCTCATCATGGCCATGCCACCCAACGCTCCAGCCAATATCAGGTGAGCGGCCGGTCAACGAGCACCCCGCGCCGGTTGTGGGTTGGGCGCACTGCCGTGGCCTCACCCCCAAATGGCACCGAAAGCTTAAGCCCCCACATCCCGGGGCTTGTGCTCCCGGATGAGGTCATTTCATAATCATATTGCAGGGTTACGGTCAGCGGCGGGCTGAATTGCGTTGCAAACCTATATGAACCGGCAAGGCCGAGATTGGTTATGGCAGAACTGTCAAACGCCTGGTAATCGGCCCGCCCGCCAACGGCCCAGCCATTGCCAAGGTCATAATCTGCCGCCGCGCCCAGCATATAAAAATCCAAGCCCCGCGCAACGCCCAAACCCGCATAAAGCTCAAGCTTCATCCTGTCTGACAAGGCAATGCGCCCGGTCAATCCGTAGGAGGTGGTTGGCGGTGTGCTTGGGCCATAAGCCATAAAAATAGTGTCCGTGAATGCGCCGAGCCGAACGGTTTCGGAAATATCCCAATAGGGGTTCAGCAAAATTTCAAATCCGGTATACGCATAGGGGAAAACCGAATTCGGGTTATTGGTCAAATAGGCCATTTCCGCCTCAATACCCAGATCGGGAGCAAACCCGATATCCGCCGCAACCCCGATTTGCCAAGTGCCGATCGGCAGGGAAGAGCCGGTTTCCCCGTAGCGATAGCCAATATTGAACTCAGCGGATTTGAATGCCAGATTCTGCGCGGAAGCGGTGGTTCCAATAAACAACGCAATGGCCGCCATAGAATACTTCATGAGAAGATCCTCCAAAAAAACTGGTGGCCGCCAGATGCACAGCGCTAAAACGAAATCAAATCCATGTCAAGCCTGGCGCATCACGCCCGCATTGGCGGCAGGCAATCCGGCAAGGTAAGTATTTTCCCGTTTCATGCCGTCTTAGGTTATACTGGGTTAGGTTCACCCTTTGTC
>WFQA01000101.1 GCA_015487255.1 Paracoccaceae bacterium
CAACCTTTATTGCGCGGTGATCGTGAAGCGGGTGGATGAGCAGACCCGCTCCAAAACCTCGATCAACGACCTGCTGAGGGATTGAGCCATGAACGAGAGAATCAACGTCTACACCCTGACGGTTGAAATTGGCCGCAAGGAGGGCGACGGCCTGCCGGAGAATGCGACGGGGGCGGCGATGATGTGTTTTTGCCCGGCTGCGAGCGAGGCAGAGGCGGTGCGCGAGACCGTGGCGATTTTAAAACAGGGCGGGCTGGCACCGCTGGATGTGTCGAGCTATGGCACATTGCAGGAGCGGCTGGATGACGGCCATGATATCAACGACGAGGAGCGCGCCATGATGCAGCGCGCGCTGGATGAAAACTCGGTTGTGGTGGCGATGACCTCGCCGTTTTTCGATGTCGGTTGATGCGGTAAAACTGACCGCCGATCTGGTGCGCTGCGCCTCGGTCACCCCTGAGGAGGGCGGGGCGCTGATATTGCTGGAGGAGCTGCTGTCGGATGCGGGGTTTCAAACCACCCGCGTTGATCGCGGCAAGGTCAGCAACCTGTTTGCCCGCTGGGGCAATGGCAATAATGGCCAGACCTTTGGCTTTAACGGCCATACCGATGTGGTGCCGGTCGGCAACCGCGCGGATTGGCGCCATGATCCGTTTGGGGCTGAAATTATTGATGGCTATATGTATGGCCGGGGCAGCACCGATATGAAATCCGGCGTGGCGGCCTTTGCGGCGGCGGCGATTGATTTTGTGAAAGACACCCCGCCGGATGGCTCGATCGTGCTGGCCATTACCGGCGACGAGGAAGCCGAGGCCATAGACGGCACCGTGGCCCTGCTGGACTGGATGGCAGATAATGGCGAGCGCATGGACCATTGCCTTGTCGGCGAGCCGACCTGCCCGGATGTGATGGGCGAGATGATCAAGATCGGGCGGCGCGGCTCACTGACCGGATATTTCGAGGCGCGCGGGGTGCAGGGGCATTCGGCCTATCCGCAGCGCGCCAAAAACCCGGTGCATGCCATGGGGCAACTGGTGGCCACACTGGCAGGGGCTAAGCTGGATGAAGGCACCACGCATTTTGGCCCCTCCACCCTGGCGGTTACCACCTTTGACACCGGCAATCCGGCCACAAACGTAATTCCCGCAAGCTGCCACGCCACGGTGAATATCCGCTTTAATGACAGCCATTCAGGGGCAAGCCTGGCCAAATGGCTGGAGGCGCAGGCGGCGGAAGTGGGCGCGGCCACGGGGGTTGAATTTTCGCTCAAAGTCAAAATCTCGGGTGAGAGCTTCTTCACCCCGCCGGGCGCGCTTTCAGACCTTGTGGCAAATGCCGTGCAGATGCAAACCGGCATTGCGCCGGCGCTGTCAACCTCGGGGGGCACCTCGGATGCGCGCTTTATAAAGGCCCATTGCCCGGTGGTCGAATTCGGGCTGGTCGGCCAGAGCATGCATCAGGTGGACGAGCGGGTGGAAGTGGCGCAGATAAAGCAGCTCAAAATGATTTACCACCAGATTCTGCGCGATTATTTCGCATGAGGCCGCGCCTTGTCATCATGCTCAAGCAGCCGGTGGCGGGGCGGGTGAAAACCCGTCTGGGGCGCGAAATAGGCATGACCGGTGCCGCTTGGTGGTTTCGCCACCAAACGGCCCGGCTGATCCGCCGGATGCAGGACCCGCGCTGGCAAACATGGCTGGCGGTTGCGCCGGATAGCGCATTACATGCCCGCTGCTGGCCCGCACACCTGCCGCGCATGGCGCAGGGGCAGGGCGGCTTGGGGGCGCGCATGCTGAGGATATTGCGCAGCTCAAATGGCCCGGTGGTGCTGATTGGCGGGGATATCCCCGGTATTGAAAAACCCCATATCGCCCATGCATTCAGGCAGCTCGGGCGGCATGATCTGGTGTTTGGCCCGGCCACGGATGGCGGTTTCTGGCTGGTTGGCGCGCGCCGTCAGCCCCCGCACGCGCTGTTTGAAAATGTGCGCTGGTCCGGCCCGGCCGCCCTGCATGACAGCGTGGCCAGCGCCGACGGGGCCAGCATCAGCCTGGTTGAAACCCTGCGCGATGTGGATAGGCTGGCTGATCTCAAACCGGGTTAATTAACCCCGTTCGCCCGCTGGATTTCGCGCAGATAGGTGATGATCGGGCCAATTTCCGCCTCGGAAATGCCGGGCACCGGGGGCATATTGCCAAAGCGCCAGTGATGGGCCACCACCCCTTCCAGCGCCGCGCGGTAAAACGAGCCATCCGGGTGATGCCCCGGCCGATAGAGGCTGTGGATCAGCGTTGGCCCGCGCTCGGTGCCCGCGGCATTAACCCCGTGGCAGACAGCGCAACCCTTGTTGAAATTCTCCTCACCCTGCTGGGCGAGGGTTGAGAACACCGGCACCACGATATCCTCCGGGGGCAGCCCCGGCTGGGTATCCGTGCCGCTATGCATGCCCGACACCACCGGTGCCACCTGCGCCCCGGCGGGTGGCCGGCTCAGCCAGACAAACCCGCCCGCCAGTGCCAACCCTACCGCTATGGTTCCGATCAAAAACCTGCTTGCCATTTTTCTTCCATCTATCGCGCCGAACCATCACCGGGAAAACGCCCAAGAGAAAACGGCCATTATCATTTGTGCCAAATTTCGACCCGGCAAAAGAAGCATCAAAACCCGCGATCTGCCATGATATGCATCAAGGAATTGCAATAATTTCAAACTGCGTTAATCTGCGGGAATTGCACGGCAAAAAGACCGGCCAAAACAATAAAAAGGAAATATTATGCCCAAACTTAGCGATGAACTTATTCACGAGGCCTTCAAACCCCATCTGCAAGCGGGAGAAGAGCTGAAACACTGGGCCTTCGGGGTCAAGCAGCCAAGTATATTGGTCATCCTGCCGCTTTTCGCGCTGGCCATCCTGCCGGGGATCATTGCTACGCAGATGCTGACCAAAAACTACCTGATCGGCCTGACTGACAAGCGGCTGATTGTCTTGCAGGTCAAAAGCATCACCAATGGCGAGGTGAAGGAAATGATGGAATATGATCTGGCGGATTTTGCCAATGCGCCGGGCAGCAGCAAAACCGGCGGGTTGTTTACCCATATCACCATCGAAAATGCGGAAAAGCCCTTCAAGGCCAAGTTTCACCGGGCGTTTTCCAAGAGCAACCGGGCCCATGCCATGGCCATCGGTGAAGCCATCTCGGCCGCATGACCTGCCCGTTTTGCGAGGTTGAAAACCCGGGGAACCCCTGCAGCAACTGCAAAAGAGACCCGACCGCCCGCCGCAAGGTTTGCGCCGCGTGCAAAAAAATGACCCCGCTGGCAGAAGCGAATTGCTGCCATTGCGGGGCGAAGCAGTTCAGCGAAATGCGGTGGAAAATCCCGACGATCATCATCATGTTTGTCACGGCATTTCTGGTCTCGACCATTGTTGCGGTCTTTATGCAATAACGAAGGGCGCACCGCCCCCGATGAATTTTTCTTGGGGGGATTGACCCCCCTGCGAAAAATCCTCCCTGCGGTCGGGGGCGCTTCACCGGTGGTTTCGCTCTTTTATAAATACTCAAAGAAGCAACCACAGCCGCGCAGCTTATTTACCCAAGCACCAGCGCATCACCGCCTTTTGCGCGTGCAGGCGGTTTTCGGCCTCGTCCCAGATCACCGATTGCGGGCCGTCCATCACGCTGGAGGTCACTTCCTCGCCGCGATGGGCGGGCAGGCAATGCATAAAAAGCGCGTCGGGTTTGGCATGGGCCATTAAGGCGTCATCCACTTGGTAAGCCCGCAGCTGGTTGTGGCGGCGCTCTTTGGTGGTCTGGCTATCATGCATCGAAACCCAGGTATCGGTGACCACCAGATCAGCGCCTTCAACCGCCTGTTGCGGGTTGGTTTCCAGCACCACCTCCACGCCCTTGTTGCGCGCCCAATTCACAAATTCCGCCTCGGGTTGCAGGGTTTCGGGGGCGGCGATGGTGATGTCAAAACCAAATTGCCCGGCGGCGTGGATCAGGCTGGCGGCCACGTTATTGCCATCGCCAAGCCAGACCACCTTTTTGCCCCTGATCGAGCCGTTATGCTCCTCATAGGTCAGCACATCGGCCATGATCTGGCACGGGTGGGTGCGGTTGGTCAGCCCGTTGATCACCGGCACGGTGGCATGCTCGGCCATCTCCAGCAGGGTGCTTTCCTCAAAAGTGCGAATCATGATCATATCGACATAGCGGCTGAGCACCCGGGCGGTGTCGGCGATGGTTTCGCCGTGGCCAAGCTGCATGTCGCTGCCCGAAAGCACCATGGTCTGTCCGCCCATCTGGCGCACGCCCACATCAAAGCTCACGCGGGTGCGGGTGGAGGGTTTTTCGAAAATCAGCGCCACCATGTGGTTGGCCAGCACCTGCTCAGCGTCCGGTGTGCCCTTGGGCAGGCCCTTGCGCATCTGCTTGATACGCCCGGCTTCAGAGATCATCTGCCGCAGGTCAGCGGGATCGGTTTTGTGGATATCCAGAAAATGGCTCATGCCTGCAATCCTTTGTCATTTCCGCAATCTGCCTTGCGCTCCAGCGCCACGGCGGCGCGCTCCAGCCGCCACAGGGCCTCGTCCATATCCTCGGTGGACATGTTCAGCGGCGGCAAAAGCCGCACCACGTTATCCGAGGCCGGCACCACCATGACCCGCTCGTCATAACCGGCATTGACCACATCGGGCACCGGCATCTTGCAGCCCAGCGCCAGCATCAGCCCCTCGCCGCGCACAAATTCAAACACCTCCGGGTGGTCGGCCACCAGCCCCTCGAGCCCTTGGCGTAAATGCCCGGCAAGGCGGGAAACGTCGATCAAAAAACCCTCCGAGGTGATCTCGTTCATCACCGCGCAGCCCACCGCACAGGCCAGCGGGTTGCCTCCATAAGTGCTGCCGTGGGTGCCTGCGACCATATCCGATGCCGCCGCTTCTGTCGCCAGGCAAGCCCCCAGCGGAAACCCCCCGCCAATGCCTTTGGCGATGGTCATGATATCGGGCGTGATCCCGGCCCATTCATGGGCAAAAAGCTTGCCGGTGCGCCCCATGCCGCATTGGATCTCGTCCAGTATCAACAGCAGGCCGTGCTTGTCACAAAGCGCGCGCAGGGCTTTCAGGCTGGCATCACCAAAGGCGCGAATCCCACCCTCGCCCTGAATAGGCTCCAGCAATATCGCCGCCGTCTGCGGCCCGATCGCCGCCTTTGCCGCCTCGATATCATTAAACGGCACCTGCTTGAAGCCGGGCAGTAACGGCCCGAAGCCATCCACCATCTTGGCCCCGCCCGAGGCGGCAATACCCGCGCTGGAGCGGCCATGGAACGCCCCTTCGAAAGTGATGATCTCTACCCGCTCCGGTTGGCCATTGCTGCTGAAATGCTTGCGCGCCATCTTGATGGCCAGTTCCATTGCCTCGGTGCCGGAATTGGTGAAAAACACCGTGTCGGCAAAGCTGTGTTCCACCAGTTTTTCCGCCAGGCACGCCTGTTTGGGAATTTCGTATAGGTTGGACGTGTGCCACAGTCGTCGGGCCTGCTCTTCCAATACCGCGACCAGCTTGGGGTGCGCATGACCAAGGCTACAGGTGCCGATCCCGGCCCCCATATCGAGGTATAGCTCTCCGGCTTCGGTTTCCAGCCAAGGGCCCTGACCTTTCTTGAAAGAAAGCGGTGCCCGCGTATAGGTTGGCAATACGGGGCTTATCACGTCCGTTACTCCTCATATAAAGCATAAAGCGCCCGATCTGGGCGCATACCCCTCTTGCCGCAAAGGCAGGGGGGAGTCAACAAAGCCATGCTGCCAATCGCCGCATGGTCAAACCCGCAGCACCGCTTCTTTGGTGGTTGACCCGCCATCGCACGGCCCCTAGTTTGTAACAGCTTTGTAACAAGTATCGGGAGGCTGCGAGCGACATGAAATTAACCCCCCTGGCCAAAGCCCTCTGGGCCGCCGTGGCGCTGGCGGGCCTTGGCCTGTTGGCGCTTTTTCTGAGCCAGCCTGCGCTTTTTTCAAACAAAGACCCGATGTATGCCGCGATCATCGCCGATTTTGAGCTGACGAACCAGCACGGGCAGGTGGTGCGCGAAGACGATTTCGCCGGCCGGTGGATGCTGATTTTCTTTGGCTATACCAATTGCCCCGATGTCTGCCCGACAACCATCGCCGAGATGTCCGCTGTTTTGGCCGGGCTTGGGGAAAACCGCGACAAGGTCCAGCCGATCATGGTGACCATCGACCCCGCGCGCGATACCCCCGAGGTGCTGGCAAGCTATCTCGGGTTTTTCAGCCCGGGCCTGGTTGGCCTGACCGGCACAGCCGAGCAGATCGAGGCCACCAGCGATAGCTTCAACATTTTCTATGCCAGGACGAACGAGCCAGATGCCCCGGACGGGTATTCCATGAGCCATTCCTCAAGTGTCTACCTGTTTGACCCCCGGGGAGCGTATATCCGCAATTACCAATACGGCACCAGCGCCGAAACTATTCTCGACGATCTCGCCGGCCGGATATGACCGCGCCAGAAAACCCAAAGAGCACCAGATGAAACATATTCCATTCGCCCTTGCCTTATTTGCCGCCTTCCCCGCCCCGCTGGCGGCGGATCAGCAAAATATCATCGCCGAGCGGGTGTGGTCGCGCGCCTCCATGGGCGAGAACCGGCCCGGTGTGGCCTATATGGAGCTGCACAATACCGGCAGCGGCACCCGAACCCTGACCGGGGTTGAAACCGGGCGCGCCGCCATGGCA
>WFQA01000102.1 GCA_015487255.1 Paracoccaceae bacterium
CCGCATCTTCCACCACCGCACGCCGGCAGCCAAGGTTGAACCGCAAGAAACTCTCGCCGCCCTTGCCAAAGCTCTCGCCATAATTGGCCGCTATCTTTGCCACGGTTTCAACCCGGTTTTTCACCTCATCCATGGCCATGCCGGTGCCCGAGAAATCAATCCAGGCCAGATAGGTGCTTTGCAATTCCATCGAGCGCAGCCCCGGAATCGCGTTCACCCCTTCATCAAATATCCGCCGGTTTTCGCTCAAGTATGCCAACAACTCCGCCAACCAGTCTTCGCCCTCATTATAGGCGGTTTCGGTCATGATCATGCCAAACTGGTTGGGCGAGGAGCCCGCCGCCTGATGCGCTGCAACAAACCGCGCCCGCAAATCCGCATCCGAAATCACCGCCGCACCGGTCATCCCCCCCGCCAGATTGAAGGTTTTCGAGGCCGCAACCAGCGTCACCAGCCGATCGGCAATGCCGGGCGCGGCTTGTGCCATCATCACATGCTTGTGCGGCGGGAAAACCAGATCATGGTGCACCTCGTCCGACACCAGAATCAGATCATGCTTCACACAAAAATCCGCCAGCGCCCGCAGCTCGGCTTTTGACCAGACCCGCCCGCCCGGATTATGCGGCGAACACAGAATAACCATGCGCTCAGAGCCATCCAGCGATGCCTCAAGTGCCGCAAGGTCCATCTCGTAGCGGCCTGCCTTCAACACCAGTTCTGACTCAACCACCCTGCGCCCGTTGTAATCGATCATCCGCGCAAAGGCATGGTAAACCGGGGTAAACAGAATCACCCCATCGCCGCGCCTGCTATAGGCCTGAAGCGCCAGTGCCACGGCGGCCACCAACCCGTGGGTGATGGATATCCAGCCCGGCTCGGCCCGCCAGCCATGCCGGCGCAACATCCAGCTGCAAATAGCCGCGCGGGTGCTGGTATCCGGCCCGTAATAGCCAAAAACCCCCAGATCAACCGCTTTTTGCAGCGCATACCGCACCGCTTGCGGCGGTTTGAAATCCATATCCGCAACCCACATCGAAAGCCCGTCTTCGGGGGGCACACCATAAACCGCCTGCATCTTGTCCCATTTGATGCTATGGGTGCCGCGCCGCTCGATGATTTCGTCAAAATTGGCCATGCTACGCTCCTTTGGTTTTTGCCACGCTAGCCCCTTGCCGCCATAAGGAAAACCCCCAATCATACCCTTGCACCAAAGCGGAGCTTGGATTACATCATCGCCATGAGTCTGAAGAAAATCATCATCCACCCCGACCCGCGCCTCAAGAAGATTTGCAAGGCGGTTGACGAGGTTTCGCCAGCGCTGCGCACACTGGCCAGCGACATGCTGGAAACCATGTATGACGCGCCGGGCATTGGCTTGGCCGCGCCGCAAGTTGGTGTTTTACAACGGGTTTTCGTGATGGATGTGGCCGGAAAGGAAAGCGCGCCAGACCCGCGCGTGCTGTTCAACCCGCGCATTACATGGGCCTCACAAGAGCTGAGCGTCTATGAGGAAGGTTGCCTTTCGATCCCCGGGATTTTTGAGGATGTCACCCGGCCGGAAAGCGTGCGCATGGTGTTCACGGATATTGATGGCAAGCATCACGAAGAAGAATTCGAAGGGGTCGCGGCGACCTGTGCCCAGCATGAGCTGGACCATCTGGATGGCAAGCTGTTTGTCGATTACCTCTCGGGAATCAAGCGGCGGATGATCACCGCCAAGATGAAAAAGCTTAAAAAAGAGCAGGCGCGGGAGGAATGACCCGGCGGTTTTTGCTCTACCCCAACCGGCTTTTGCGCAAAATCTGCGCGCCGGTTGAGCGGGTGGACGAACCGGTGCGCGCACTTTGGGAGGAAATGCTGGCGGCGATGTATGCCATGCCCGGCGTTGGGCTGGCGGCATCGCAAATTGGCGAGTTGCGGCGGGTGGCGGTGGTTGATTGCTCTGAAGGCAGAGATGCGCCGGTCAGGATGGCCAACCCCGAACTGCTGCATGTATCCGCGCGTATGGCCGAGCGCGAGGAGGGCAGCCCGAATATTCCGGGGCTTTGGGCGATGGTCTCGCGCCCGCGCGCGATCACAGTGCGGTATAGTGATGAAACCGGTGCGGTGGTGGAGCGTGATTTTGTTGGCCTGTGGGCCGCCTCAGTGCAGCACCAGATTGACCACTTGAACGGTAAACTATTTATCGACCATCTCAGCCCGGTCAAGCGCAAAATGCTGCTGGCAAAGCATGGCAAAAACATGAAGCGGAGGTAGGGAATGCGGATTATCTTCATGGGAACACCGGATTTTTCGGTTGAGGTTTTGAAGGCTTTGCATGGGGCCGGTCACGAGATTGTGGCGGTCTATTCCCAACCGCCGCGCCGGGCCGGGCGTGGAAAGAAAGAGCGACCAGGCCCGGTGCATAAATATGCCGAGGGCTTAGGGTTGCCGGTGTTTACCCCGTTGAGTTTTAAGGATAAAAATGACCGAATGGCTTTTGCGGCCCATCGGGCTGATGTGGCGGTTGTGGTAGCTTATGGGCTGATATTGCCACAGGCGGTGCTGGATATGCCGGTGCATGGTTGCCTGAATATCCACGCCTCGCTACTGCCGCGCTGGCGCGGGGCGGCACCGATAGAGCGGGCGATCATGGCGGGGGATAAGGAGACCGGCATTTGCATTATGCAGATGGAAGCCGGGCTGGATACCGGGCCGGTGATTGCCTGCGAGACCACCCCGATTTCTGCGCATGATACTGCAGACAGCCTGCATGACCGGCTGGCGAAAATGGGGGCAGCATTGATGGTGCGCATATTAAAGACCGAAAGGTTTAGCGCTAAACCACAACCGGAAACTGGCGTGACTTATGCCGCCAAAATCGACAAGGCCGAGGCACGGATTGACTGGGCGCAACCGGCAGAAATCATTGATCGCAAAATCAGGGGGCTTTCGCCCTTTCCCGGTGCATGGTGTGAAATCAGGGGCGAGAGGATCAAGGTTTTAGGCAGTGCGCTGGCCCCGGGCAGCGGCGGGCCGGGGCAGGCGCTGGATGATGATTTTACCATTGCCTGCGGCTCGGGGGCGCTGCGGCTAAGCAAGCTGCAACGGGCCGGAAAGGCCGCAATGTTGGCGGCTGACTTTGCCCGGGGGTTTGCGGTCAAAAAAGGGGAAATCCTCGGCTGATCTCTGGAAATAACCCGCAACAGCCCCTATGTTAACCTTAGAAACATTGAGGAGAATGGCATGGGAATGTTGA
>WFQA01000103.1 GCA_015487255.1 Paracoccaceae bacterium
ATATTTCACCGGGTTGGTGGAAAGGGTGGTTAATGCGTCGATCTGCTCGGTCACCTTCATGGTGCCGATCTCGGCGGCAATGCTCGCCCCGACCCGCCCGGCGACCATCAGCCCGGCCAGCACCGGCCCCAACTCGCGCACCATGCCCAGCGCCACAATGGAGGGCACCACGCTTTCGGCGTTTATCCGCGCGCCCCCGGCATAGATTTGCAGCGCCAGCGCCCCGCCGGTAAACAGCGTGGTCAGCCCCACCACCGGCAGCGAGAAATAGCCGATGCGCATCAGCTGGGCCAGCAACTCGCGCGGATAAAACGGCGCGCGCAGCATATGGGAGATCCCCAGCACCATAAAGATCGCCAGCCGCCCGATGCCGGAAAAAAACGCCAGTGTCGAGCGCCCGACCGAGGCAAAAAAATCAAGGGTGAAGGTCATTGCCGGTTAGCTTCCTGCCGAATGGGTTCGCCCAGAGTTAAGCAAAGATAGCGGCTTTGGCAAGCTATCCGGCAGCTTGCGGCGCGCCCGAAAGCAATATCCATGTTATTCCAAGCAAAAACCCGCCCTCAAGCAGCAGGTAATTGCCGTGATGGCTGCGGCTGCCGGTCCAGAGCATCACCACGCCGCCAAGCGTGAGCGCCAGGCTGAAGTAGAGCGAAAACACCGGATATGGCGCTTCCAGCCCGATCAGGACGATCACCATTTGCGGCAGGGTGGCGAATATGGCGGTGACGATCCGCCCCCGCTCCTCATACCACCCCAGAAACAGCCGCAGCATAGCGCTGGCAAAGATCGCCGGGGGCAGGGTGTAAAGCGCGATGAAAATCAGCAATGTCATGAAGCCGGTCAAGCTGGTTATTCCCCGAGATAGCGGCGCTGGTAGCGCCCGCCAAGGCTGGTGAGAATCTCATAACCGATCGTGCCGGCTTTTTCGGCCAGTAGATCAACGGTCTGCACCGTGTTGAGCAGGCTCAGGCTGGCCGGGGTTTCGGGCAGGTCGGTGATATCCACCGTGATCAGGTCCATCGAGATGCGGCCAACCACCGGGCAGGGGGTTTTGCCCGCATAGAGGCTGAGGCCCCCGGCGGCGCGCAAAATCCCGTCGGCATAGCCGCCTGATACCGTGGCGATCCTGCTGGGGCGGGTGGCGACCCATGTTGCGCCGTAGCCCACACCCTCGCCGGGCAGCACATCGCGCACCTGTATCAGGGGCAGCGCCAGTTCCACCACGGGATGGGCACCCTTGAAGGGCAGGCCGCCATAAAGCCCGATACCGGGGCGGGTGAGGTCAAAGTGAAACGGCGCGCCGAGCAAAACACCCCCGGTGGCACCGAGCGATTTTTGCCTGGCGGGGATGGCAAAGCTCATGGCGCTAAAAGTGGCGAGTTGGGTGGCATTCATCGGGTGCAACGGCTCATCTGCACAGGCGAGGTGGCTCATCACCAGATCAGGCTGCAGGGCGGCGATGTCAAACCCGACCGAGGCCGTTTCCAGCGCTTCCATGCCAAGCCGGTTCATGCCGGTATCAAGCTGGATACCGCAGGGCCTGCCCTTGAACTTGCCGGCAAAAGCCTTGACCTGCGCGGCGGAATTCAGCACCGGCACCATGCCATGCTCAACCACCGCCTCGTCATCCCCCGGCATCAGGCCGGAGAAATTATAGATCACCGCTTCCGGGCCAAGCACGGCGCGCAGCGCCACCGCCTCTTCCGCCTGCGCCACGAAAAACCGCTTTGCCCCGGCGGCTTTCAGGGCCGGGGCAACCTTCGCCGCGCCCAGCCCGTAAGCATCCGCCTTGACCACCGCGCCGGTTTCCACCTGCGGGCCGGAAAGCGCATCGAGTGCGCGCCAGTTGGCGCAAATTGCGCCTAAATCAATTGATAGGGTTGCCTGCATAAAGCCGATCTCTATGATGTAATTATGAGTATAAGCACCGGATTATCGCGGTAAGTCAACGCTCATTGCTCAGGTATGCCAAAATTCCAGAAAGATAAACCCGCCGGTTTTCGGGTGATGCAAATTTGGCACAAACCGCCTGCGCCGCGCGCGACATTTCTTTGCAGGCTTTCGGATTGTCTTTGGCCCATGCGAGTTGCTCTTCCGCATCCAGCGCGCCGGGTTTAAGCGGGATGTAATGTTCCCACGGGCGGAATTCGCCGGAATAAAACAGCTCCCAGCCATCTTCTTCTTTCAGCACAACCGAATTGGAATTGGCGGCCATAAGAAAATTAGAGCCGGTATCATTGCCGGAAAGGCTAAACACATACTTGCTTTTGAAAAACCACTCCATCGGCTCACGATTTTTACAAAGAGACTTGAGCAGCCGCGTCTCTCTGGCTTTCTTGTGTTGGTTACGCAAAGTGAGGGCGACGTCCATTTCGTCGGACATAAAATACCGAAGCACAAAATTATACCGAGTGATCCCCATCAGCTCTTCGTGGTGTTGCCACAATTCGGCTTCGCTTTCGGCGGTTTCTAAAGATTTCATGATTATCTGCGCCAAGCGACGGCGCTGGTTATTTGGGGCCAACACCTTGTTTGGTCGACCTGCGAGATTGCCGCGCCACACCGCGATATTGTCTTTCTCGTCAAAGGGGATTTGGTCAACCGGCGTGGTGTGCACAAATCTTGGATGCCCCAATGTGTGGTATGGGGCAAGTGGCCAAAGCACAAGGTTTTTGGCGTTGTAGCGGCGATTATAAACCACTACGGGGGCGCGCACGCCTGTTTTGTCAGATATACCGTATCCACGGGCATCATGCATATCCAGCCGAACCGGGGCCTTGTGCCCGAGAGCTGCCATCTCTGAAAAAGCATTGGCTACGCGCTTGAAGCGGAGTTTTTGAACAGTGGTTTTTATTTGGCCTGTATCCGTGCGAATTATCCGGCAGGGGCGA
>WFQA01000104.1 GCA_015487255.1 Paracoccaceae bacterium
GTGGTTCATCGGCGTGCAATTCCACCCCGAGCTAAAATCCCGCCCGTTTGAGCCGCATCCGCTCTTTGCCAGCTTTATCGAGGCTGCCGTGAAGCAGAGCCGGCTTGTTTAGGGTGTTTCGCTGGGTTGCCGCGATTTGCCTCTCCACGTCCACAGCATTTGGGCAAGGGGTGAGCGGGGATATTCAATCAATACCGTATGATCTATTGGCGCAATTTACGACTGAACGGATCGATTTCGAAGAAATTGACGCTTGGCGCGCGGGCCCAGTTTTTTTGACCCAAAATACTGATTTTGGCCAAGCCACATTTGGAAGCGCATATATCGGCCAACATGTGATTGGGCAAATCACTGGCAAAAAAGTAGATGCACCACTCGCGCTAATCCCTTCACAAGTTGCGCCGGCAAACATGCCTGAAATCGCTTTCAACACGGGCAGTTATAACAGCAGCACAGGGGTATTTACTATTTCACCTGCCGAGCGCGGTATTTTTATGACCAATTCTCTGCTTGGGCTTTCAATAAGCGGAAATAACTCAATCTCACGATACAACTGGGGCTACCCGCCTAGAAATTCCGGTGGAAACATTCGGAACATCGTAATGGGATTAGAGCCGATTTCTGTTCTTTTTAAAGAGGACCAAACCGCAGTCGGCTTTCGAATTGTGAGATTGAATCGCATTGAACAGTCATCAGGAAGCTCTCAAACCGGCCAACCTCGCTTCCGCGTGAAATTCTTTCGCCGTGACGGGGTGCTGATTTCCGAAGTGATCCTGACTCCGGATCGCGATAAATACGTCGCCTTTGCCCGCTGTGGTGGCGCGGCCGATATTGCCGGAATACAGATCACCAATTCCACAAAATCAGGCCTCGCATTTGACGATTTCATATTTGGCATGCCGCATACCGCGCCCAGCCCATCACCTGATGAAAATCCACTTTCGCAGTTGGCTGAAGAACCTTCCCTCGACAACCCGCTAAATGTTGATCTTTGCTCTTTCTATACCTCTTAAAGCATTTCTAATTTATCTTGGGGCATATCCGGCATCAAGCCCCCGGGCAGATTCAGCTTAAGCCGATGCAGCACCAACTCTGGCCCCGCCCTGGGCAACCAGCCCGCGCACCATGCAGAGGTAAACCTCTTCTATTTTTTCCAATGAAAGCCGGCCATCACCGCGATACCATGTGCTGACCCCGGTCAGCATGGCGATAATCGCGTAGGAGGAAAGCTTGATATCGCAAAGTGAGAAATGGCCCAAGCGGTTGCCCGCCTGCAAAATCTCGCCCAGCAGGCCCTCGTATTCTCGGCGCTTGGCCTCGATCAGGGTAAAATTTTCTGCCGAGAGATTGCGCAATTCCATATAGGCGATGAAAATCTCGTCACCCCGGTTGAGGTGAAACCGGATGTGAAACCGCACGAATTGCTCAAGCTGCTGCATCGGGTCATCCGGGGTTTTGGCGCGCTCCGCCCGCCATGCGGCCAGCAGGTCGTCCATATGGCCATCCATGATCTGGTAAAGCAGGGTTTGTTTATCGGGGGTGTAAAGATAAAGCGCGCCGGCCTGCACCCCGACCTCGGTGGCGATCTGGCGCATGGAGACCGCCGCATAGCCATATTGGGCAAAAAGCCTGGTTGCCGCCACCCGCAGCACTTGCGCGGTTTTCTTACCGTCTGAGCCGGTTTTACGTGCCATTTTACCCTTCGTTTTGAGCGAATTTAACTGAACACACGTTCAAATAGCAAGCAAAACCGTTAACGAAGATCAAAGCGGTCACAGACATAGCTGCCCGGCGCATCTTCCAGCACCCCGTTTACCGCGCCCGGCACCCGGGCGGGCAGTTTCTTGCCGCTGCGTTTTTTAAGCCAGTTATGCCAATCCCCCCACCAGCTTCCCGGCACCTCCTGCGCATTTTCAACCCACTCTGCCAGCGAATCACCCGGCTTTATATCGCCGGTCCAATATTGGTATTTTTCTGCCGCGGGCGGGTTGACCACCCCGGCGATATGCCCCGAGCCGGACAGCACAAAACGTGATTTGGCATTTTCCAGCATCTCCACCCCGCGAAAAACCGAGTGTGGCGGGGCGATGTGGTCTTCCTTGGTGGCCACATGATAAAGCGGCACCCGCACATGTGCGGGCAGCACCTCCTCATCAAGCAGTTTGAAATCACCCCGCGCAAAGGCGTTTTCCATATAAAACCGGCGCAGGTAATAAAGGTGCAGCCTGGCGGGCATGCCGGTGCTGTCGGCGTTCCAGTAAAGCAGGTCAAACGGGAACGGCTCCTTGCCCAGCAGGTAGTTGTTGACCACATAAGACCAAATCAGATCATTGGCGCGCAGCATGTTGAAGGCACTGGCCATCACCTGCGCGGGCAGGTAGCCATCGGGCATTTGCGCCTCGAGATCGGTCAGGGTTTCCTCGTCAGCAAATATCTGCAATTCACCGGCATCGGAAAACTCAAGCTGGGTGGTGAACAGCGTGGCGGAGGCGATGCGCTTGTCACCCAGCTTGCCGAGATAGGCCAGCAGCGGGCCAAGCAGGGTGCCGCCAACGCAATATCCGCCAATGTTCAGGCTTTTTTGCCCGGTCTCTTTCAGCGCCACATCCACCGCATCAAGCACGGCTTTTGAGTAGCTGTCCCATGTTTCATCGCGCTGGGCCTCGGTGGGGTTGACCCAGGAGATGATAAAAACCGTATAGCCCTGCCCGACCAGATATTTCATCAATGATTTCTTCTGGTTAAGGTCAAGAATATAATATTTGTTGATCCATGGCGGCACAAAGAGCAGCGGTTTGGCATATACTTTTTCGCTGCTCGGCGCATATTGGATAAGCTGCAACACGTTGTTTTGCCAGATCACCTTGCCCGGCGTGATGGCCATATCACGGCCAACCTGAAAGGCCGCCATGTCGGTTTGCCGGATCAACAGCTTGCCATGGCCGCGTTTCACATCCTCCAGCATCATCTTCAAACCGCGCACGAGGTTTTCGCCGTTCTGCGCGGCGGTGGCCTCCAGCACCTCGGGGTTGAGGGCAAAGAAATTGGCCGGATGGATCGATTCGACATAATTCCGGGTATAGAATTCCAGTTTTTTGCGCGCGGCCTCATCCAGCCCCTCGGCCCCGGCAACCTGCTCTTGCAGCCAGTCCGACGTGAACAGATAAGCATGTTTGATATAGTCAAACAGCGCGTTTTCATTCCAGCCCTTATGGGCAAAGCGCTTGCCGCCCAGGTCATCGGGGGCGGGTGGCTCGCTGCCCATCCAGCGCACCATGGTTTTGAGCCACAGCCCCTGCTGGCCCAGCCAATATTCCTGCGTGGCCCTGGCCAGCGCCTCGGGGGAGGACCACAGCGCCTTGTTGATCTCCTCCAGCGCCTTCATCGGCGAGGCCGCCTCCCCCTGCCCTTCCAGCGTTGCCTGCCAAATCTTCACCGACAGTTCGGCGATCTGGGCAAAATTCTGCGCCGCCTGCGCGCCCTGTTTGGCAAGATCGTCAAATTCGCTGGGTGTATCGGGCAATGGTCTGGCCTCCGTGAGCGCTTGCGCCGGGCTTGGTGAGCGTTTACATTTGAAATCGCAAACGCAACTTTTTCAAGGGTAAATATCCGGTGCGCGCCATAAAAGCCATATCCTGCGTGGCCTTTCTGGCCCTTTCCGGTTGCTCGATCAATGATGATCTGCGCGATTTCCAAAACACCATCCCCGAGCGGATCAGCGGCCTGCAATGGCCTGCCCTGGTGCCGCTGGGGAATTTTGCGCCGCTTGGCCCGCTTACCGCCCCCCCAGATACCCGCTCACTGGCGGCCCGCGCCATGGCGTTGCGGGCAAAAGCCCAAGCGCTGCGCGGCCCGGTGCTGGAGCCGGGCCGCGCAAAGGCCATGCGCGCCGCCCTGCGCCGTGCGCGGGGATAATTGGCGCTTTTCATGGGCCTGGCTTGGCCTTATAAGCACCCCAGACAAAGCGGAGAGCCAGCTTGAGCGAAGAATTTGACCAAAAAGCCGCAACCTTTTATTCGGTGGCGCAATTCCTTGAGGAAGGGAAAGTAGGCGAAGGTGCGGATATCGCGCTGGAGCTGTTTTTCATTCCTGATGCAAAAGCCGACCAGGCCGCCTTTCTGAAAGCTCTGAAAACCTTTGGCTATAATGCCGCGGTCGAGGCCGAAACCGCTGTCAGCGGGCAGGCGCGCGAGGCGATATTGGTGACGGTTGATACAAAAATGACCGCTGAGGATATTTGGCAACACGAAGAGCGCACCACCAAACTGGCGCAAAGCCGCGGTTTTGCCCCGGATGGCTGGGGCTTTCTGGCGCCGGATGAATAAGGATACACCCATGCAAAAACCTTTGAGAATTGCCATTGCCGGGCTGGGCACCGTGGGTGCCGGGGTGGTGAAAATGGTGCAGACCCATGGCGATTTGCTGGCAAGGCGCGCTGGCCGCCCGATCGAGATTGTTGCGGTTTCGGCCCGCTCGCGCGGCAGGGATCGCGGGGTCAGCCTTGAAAGCTATGCCTGGGAGGATGACCCGGTGGCCCTGGCCAAACGGCAGGATGTGGAGCTTTTGGTCGAGGTGATCGGCGGCGAGGATGGCCCGGCCAAGGCCAGTTGTGAAGCGGCATTGGCTTTGGGCAAGCATGTGGTGAGCGCCAACAAGGCCATGCTGGCCCTGCACGGGCAATCCATGGCTGAACTGGCCGAAAGCAAAGGCGCGGCCCTGCGTTTTGAGGCCGCAGTTGCAGGGGGTATTCCGATAGTAAAAGCGCTGACCGAGGGGCTGGCGGGAAACGGTATTTCGCGCATCATGGGGGTGATGAACGGCACCTGCAATTATATCCTGACCAAAATGGATGCTACCGGTGCCAGCTATGAAGATGTGCTGAAAGAGGCGCAGGCGCTTGGCTATGCCGAAGCGGACCCAGTGGTGGATGTTGGCGGGATAGATGCAGCGCACAAGCTCTCCCTGTTGGCCGCCACCGCCTTTGGCAGCCGGGTTGCCTTTGACAAGGTCAA
>WFQA01000105.1 GCA_015487255.1 Paracoccaceae bacterium
AAGAAGTGAATATTTATTCCTCACGCCAGCCCGAGCTTATCGACCCTATTCTGGAAGCCTTCAGCGAAGAAACCGGCATTGCGGTCAATGTGGTATTCCTCAAAAAAGGCCTGCTCGAGCGGCTGCGCGCCGAGGGGCGGCGCTCTCCGGCAGACCTGATCCTGACTGCCGATATTGCCAATCTTGATGCCGCCGCCCAAACCGGGCTGATCCAGCCGGTGCAATCGGAAATTATCGAGGCCAATATCCCTGCCGCTTATCGTGATGACGCCGGCCAATGGTTTGGCCTGACCTCGCGGGCGCGGATCATCTATGCCTCAAATGCGCGGGTGGCCGAGGGTGAAATCAGCAGCTATGAGGAGCTAGCCAACCCTGAATGGCGGGGGCGCATCTGCACCCGCTCTGGCCTGAATGATTACAACATCGCCCTCACTGCCGCTTATCTTTACCATTACGGCGAGGCAGCCACCATCGGCTGGCTCGAGGGGGTAAAAGCCAATCTCGCCCGCGCCCCGCAAGGCAATGATCGCGCGCAGGTCAAGGCGATTTGGGCCGGGGAATGCGACATTGCCGTAGGCTATACCTATTACATGGGCAAAATGCTGGCCGACCCGGAGCAGGCCGAATGGGCCAATGCGGTGCGGCTGATCTTTCCGACATTGAATGGCGTTGGCACCCATATCAACCTTTCGGGCATGGCGATGACCAAGGCCGCGCCAAACCCGGAAAATGCTCTCAAGCTGATGGAATTTCTCAGCGGCGATACGGCACAGGCGCTCTATGCCGAGGCCAATTATGAATATCCACTCAACCCTGATATCCCGCCAAGCCCGCTGGTAGCTGGCTGGGGTGAGTTCACACCCGACCCAACCTCACTGGCCGACATCGCCCGACTGCGAGGCGAAGCCCTGCGACTGGTGGAGTTGGTTGATTTTGATGGGTAGTAGTTAACCAAACTTCCAGCTGCGAATATTAGGGCCTGTTGACGTTCACCTTAGCTCAATCATCGTTGTCGCGAGTGAGATGAATGCTGTGAAGCTTTGATCAGTTTTGCACGACCGCATTGCTATGCCTCTGTTTTCTTTCAGTTTCCCGAAGTAGTTCTCAATAAGATGCCGCCACTTGTAGGTCTCCTTGTCGAACTCCGCCGGGAATTTGCGGTTGGCTTTGGGCGGGATGACCGGGGTAATGCCGCGCGCCAGCATGTCGGTTCGCAACCCGTCCGCATCAAAAGCGCGGTCGGCCAGCAGGTGCCCGGCGTTCAAATCCTGAAGCAGGGCGCGGGTCTCGCGCAGGTCATGGGCTTGCCCCGGCATCAGGCAGAAATCAACGAGGTTGCCGAGCGCGTCTGTCAGCGCCAGAATCTTGGTGGTTATTCCGCCTCGGGAGCGCCCGATGGCCTGGCCGAGAGTCCCCCTTTTGCGCCTTGTCCCGAGCGGTGGACCTTGACGATTGTTCCATCAGTCATGGCGTATTCAAAGTCAGAATTCGAGGATAACGCCTTGAACATGCTATAGAAAATGTCCGCCTTTACCCATCTGCGAAACCGCTTGAAAACGCTGTTCCACTTGCCGAACTCCTCCGGCAATTCCCGCCATTGCGCCCCGGTGCGCACGATCCACAAAACCGCCTCCATAAACAGGCGGGGGTCGCCCCCCGTCTGGCCGGGGTCGCTCTTTTTTCCAAGGCAAAAAGGCTCGATGATTGCCCATTGGGCGTCGTTCAATACTCTTCGGGTCAAGGCTGCTCTCCTGTTGTTTGCAACCTTGAATCACAAATTAGCCCGTTTGTGAATCGTGAATGTCAACAGACCCTAGCCATCTGCGTTGAGCTTAACCCATGTGACTGGCGGAACTGCCGGTCAAACCTTCAACCCCGTTGAGAAAAAGATCGGCCACCAGCCCGGCATAACCCCGCCTCTGCCCCTCGTCATCAGAGCGGTTCCACATGAAATACCAGTTGGTCATGCCAAAGAGCGACATGGTCACCGCATGCAGCCGCGCCTTTTCCTCTTTCAGCCCCGGTGCCACCGCCGCTATCGCGGCTGAAACCTTGCCGATCAGCCGTCGCTGGATGCCGTTGATCGCCTCCTGCTGCGCGGGGCTGAGCACATCGCGGCTGTTGATCAATATCCGGTGCAGGTCATCCGCCCCGGCGTAAGCCAGCAAAATCTCCAGCACCACGGCACGCAGATATGCCCGGGGCTGCTGCGCCGGCACCTTCTCCACCACCGCATTCAGCCCTTCAAGGTGGCTTTCCAGAATATCAAACAGCAGCTCAGCCTTGCTGGCATAATAATGATAGATCAACGCCTTGGAAATGCCGCAGGCCTTGGCGATGGCGCTCATCGAGGCCCGGTCCACCCCCTGAGCGGCAAATATCCGCGCCGCCGCCATGCGGATCGCCACCCGCTTTTCATCGTGATCCTTGGCTATTGTGCGCGCCATGTCTACTCCTTGGGGCGGTTATCCACCACCCGCACCGCTTTACCCGTTGAGCGCACGACCGCGCCCGGTTCGGTGACATCTACCAAAGCCGACACCCCAACAACAGACTTTATTTTCTTCTGCAAACCCCGCGCAGAGGCGGCGCGCATCTCCGCATTTGCCGCTGCCGGTATGGCCTCCACATGCACCAGCATTTCATCCATCCGCCCATCGCGGCGCAGCTCGATCTGAAAATGCGGGGCCAGGCCCTCCACCATCATGATCTGCTCCTCGATCTGGGTCGGAAACACATTGACCCCACGCAGGATGATCATGTCATCACTACGCCCGGTTATTTTCTGCATTCGCCGCATGCTGCGCGCCGAGCCGGGCAAAAGCCGGGTCAGATCGCGGGTGCGATAACGAATGATCGGCAGCCCCTCCTTGGTCAGGGTGGTGAAAACCAGCTCGCCCTTTTCACCATCCGCCACCACTTCACCGGTTTCGGGGTTGATGATCTCGGGATAAAAGTGATCCTCCCAGATGTGCAGCCCGTC
>WFQA01000106.1 GCA_015487255.1 Paracoccaceae bacterium
GCTTTCGCCGCCGCCGCCACCCGCGCCACCGCCAGATCAAACGGGTAGGCGGGCTCATTGGCCCGCATGGTTGTATCTTCTATCGATGCGCCGGAAAGCCCGGCACCCGCCGCCAGATGAATGGTCTCCGCCACTGTTTCAGGCGTATCCCCATAGCCGTTTTCAAGGTCTGCGTTCACCGGCAGATCGGTGGCGGCAACGATTCCAGCGGCGTGCAGCAAGGCTTCATTTCGGCTCACATGACCCATATCGCGCTTGCCAAGGGTAAAGGCATGGCCCGCGCTGGTTGTGGCCAGGGCCACAGCCCCCTTGGCGGCCATCATTTTGGCGCTGCCCTGATCCCACGGGTTGGGTATTACAAAACACCCGGTTTGGTGCAATGCCGCAAAATCCTGATGTCGTCCCATCCCGGCCCTCCTTTGCAGCAGTATCAACGCAAAACCGGGTTGGGGCAAATCAATTCTCGGGCTTCACCATGGTGGTGATTGCCGGATCATCCTGATCCGCCTGTGGCAGCCCGTCGCAAATATCCACATAACCGGCTTTGTCAGCCACAAAAATATGGCCGATGGCGGTCAGCCCGGTGCTGTCATCCAATGTGCCGGCCATGATCGAGATATTCTCCCCCGGCCCGTCCCAAAACAGGTTGCCGCCACAGGTCGGGCAAAAGCCGCGTTTAGCGGTGTTGCTGGAGTGATACCAGCGCAGCGCACCGATGATTTGCACCTTGTCACGCGGGGCGGAACTGGCGGCAACAAAATTGCCGGAGGTCTTGCGGCATTGCCCGCAATGGCAATAGACCACCGGGCGTAGCGGGCCGCTGACCCGGTATTTTGCCGCGCCGCACAGGCAACCACCGGTTTTAACCCCCGCCTCATCCATCGCGTTTTCCCTTTAGCCAAAGCCACAGGATGGCCAGTAGCGACAGCGCTATCGCGGCATATTTCAACTGCGTCAGCAGGCTGGCCAGCTCGACCAGATCCGCCTCCGGCTCCGCGCTCAGCAATATCCGGGTGACGGTGGCGTTTTCGTAATAATCAAACAGCATCGCCGCCAGCGGCAGCAAATAAAGCACGGGCAGCTTCGGGGCGAGGTGATAAAATGTGAGGATCAGGCTGAGCGCGTAAAGCGCGGGAAAGGAGAAATCCAGCATCGATTGCGTGGTCAGGTAAAAGGCGAGGCCTTCGTTGGAGATCGTGGAAATATATGTGCGCGCCTGCTCAACCGAATAGCCGAAAATGCGGGCGTCAAAGGGCCAAAGCCCGTTTGCCTCACTCACCAGCACCGGCAGGGAGAAGAACAGCATCATGGCATAATTTATTGCCGTCATGCCCAGAATGGTGAGATAAATCCGCCTGAAAGTCATGATGAGCCTTCCGCTGCAAAACTGGCCCCGAGCCGGGTCATCAGCGGGATGAAATCGGGAAAGCTGGTTTCGATCGGCTTGCAGTCATCAATGCCCACCGGGTTTTCAGCCGCCATGCCAAGGCATAAAAAGCTCATGGCGATGCGGTGGTCGAGATGGGTTTTGCAACTGGCCCCGCCGGGCACCCGGCCCATGCCATGCACAATCAGATAATCCTCCCCTTCCTCGACCTGCACCCCGCAGGCCTCCAGCCCGCGCGCCATGGCGTCGATCCGGTCGCACTCCTTCACCCGCATTTCCTTGATGCCGCGCATCACCGTCACCCCTTGGGCCGTGGCGGCGAGAACCGCCAGTATCGGATATTCGTCGATCATGCTTGGCGCACGCTCGGGCGGCACCTCCACCCCTTTGAGCGGGCCAAAGCGCACCCGCAGGTCAGCCACCGGCTCGCCGCCCTCAACGCGCTCATTTTCAAAGCTGATATCCGCGCCCATCTCGACAAGGGTGGTGAAAATACCGTTGCGGGTGGGGTTTTGCCCGATACCCGGCACAAAAACCTCCGAGCCTTCCACCAGCAGCGCACCGGCCACCGGAAAGGCCGCCGAGGACGGATCCCGCGGCACGGTAATGCGCTGGCCCAAAAGCTCGGGCTGGCCCTTGAGGGTGATCACCCTGCCCGCATCGGTGGTCTCGGTGCTGATCTCGGCGCCAAAGCCTGCCAGCATGCGCTCGGTATGGTCGCGGGTGGCCTCCTGTTCGATCACCACGGTTTCACCCGGCGCGTTCAACCCGGCCAGCAGCACGGCGGATTTGACCTGTGCCGAGGGCATCGGGGTGGTATAGCGCACCGGGGTCGGGTTTTTGGCCCCTTGCAATGTCAGCGGCAGCCGCCCGCCGGAGCGGCCCGTGGCTATGGTGCCAAACAGTTTCAGCGGTTCGGTGATCCGCCCCATCGGGCGGGCGTTCAGGCTGGCATCGCCGGTGAATGTGGCGGTGATCGGGCTGGTCGCCATCGCCCCCATGATCAGCCGCACACCCGTGCCGGCATTGCCGCAATCTATCACCTGTGAAGGCTCGGCAAAACCGCCCACCCCCACGCCATGCACCAGCCATTCGCCGGTGTCACTCCGCGCCACTTCCGCCCCGAAAGCCCGCATCGCCTTGCCGGTATCAAGCACATCCTGGCCCTCCAGCAGCCCGGTTATCCGGGTTTCCCCCACGCTGAGCGCCCCCAGTATCAGCGCCCGGTGGCTGATGGATTTATCGCCGGGCACCAGCGCCTCGCCCCTGAGCGGTGCGGATTTGCTGGAAAAGATCGGTTCGGCAGGGCCGTGGCTGGACATGGGCAGGTTCCTTATCGGTATTGCCCCCCTATAGCCAAAGCGGAGCGCTTGGAAAAGCATAATCAGCCAGTATGGCGCATTGCGCGGGCATTCCATTGGCTTTATAGGCAGGGGAAACGATATTCAGGAGAGACCCATGCAAAATACCCAGCTTGAAACCGCCATCGAAGCCGCGTGGGATGTGCGCGATACCATCAGCCCCGCCACCAAAGGCGAGGTGCGCGAAGCGATCGAAGCGACTTTGAGCGCGCTTGACAGCGGCAAGCTGCGGGTGGCCGAGCCGCGCGGGAATGGCGAGTGGCATGTCAACCAATGGGCCAAAAAGGCGGTGCTGCTGTCTTTCCGGCTCAACGATATGGCGATGATCGAAGGCTCCAATGGCAATGGCAGCTGGTGGGATAAAGTGCCGAGCAAATGGCAGGGCTGGAATGAGGCGCAGTGGAAGATGGCCGGCTTTCGCGCCGTGCCCGGCTCGATCGTGCGGCGCTCGGCCTATATCGCGCCCGGCGTGGTGCTGATGCCGAGCTTTGTCAATATCGGGGCTTATGTCGATGAAGGCTCGATGGTCGATGGCTGGGCCACGGTTGGTTCTTGTGCGCAGATCGGCAAACATGTGCACCTGAGCGGCGGGGTTGGCATTGGCGGCGTGCTGGAGCCGATGCAGGCCGGGCCAACGATCATCGAGGATAACTGCTTTATCGGTGCGCGCTCCGAGGTGGTTGAGGGCTGCATTGTGCGGCAAGGCTCGGTGCTGGGCATGGGGGTTTTCATCGGCAAATCCACCAAGATTGTCGACCGCGAAACCGGCGAGGTGATGTATGGCGAGGTGCCGCCCTACTCCGTGGTGGTGGCCGGCTCGATGCCTTCCAAAAACGGCGTCAACCTTTATTGCGCGGTGATCGTGAAGCGGGTGGATGAACGCACCCGCTCCAAAACCTCGATCAATGATTTGTTGCGGGATTAGGATTTATCGCCGTTTAAGCTTTAGGGGAGTCAATCAAGATGGAAGATAAACGATACCAAGTGTTTATTAGCTCGACCTTTGAAGACCTAAAAGAAGAACGCAGAGCGGTAGAGGAAACAGTTATTCGGGCGGGAGATTTTCCCGTCCAAATGGAGGCTTTTCCTGCGGCAGACGAAGACCAATTTGATTTCATCAAATCTCTGATCGACAAGTGCGACTATTACATTCTTGTTATCGCCGGGCGGTATGGCACTCAGGCCGAGGATGGCATTAGCTATACTGAAAAAGAATACCATTATGCTGTTTCAAAAAGTATTCCCGTTTTAGTTATGCTCTATAAAAATTTAGGCAGTTTGCCCGCAGCGAAGACAGAGCCGACGGATGCCGGTAAAGAGAAGCTCACGCGATTTATTGAGGAGGCGAAAACACGTCTCATCAAACATTGGGATTCAAGTGAGGGCTTAAAGCTCGCGGTCTTCGAGGCGCTAAATTACGCAAAAGAGACAAAACCAAGAATTGGCTGGGTTCGCGGGGATTCCATCGCCAACATTGAGGCATTGACCGAGCTTAACCAAATTAGAAAAGAAAATGAAAACCTAAAAGCCACCATTGAGCAGTTCGACATTGATATTCCTTTTCCCGATATTCCAGACCCCAGTGACGAAATAACTATTCCGCTAGTATCAAATCGTACCGCTTCATATTATGGAACCGAAGCAACGATTAGCTGCTCATGGATTGCGTGTTTTCACATCTTTTTTCATAGTCTCTCTTGGAAAAATCATGACTGGGAGGGCGAATACTTTTATCAAATAGGCGGCGACGATAGCCGAATAAAAATAGGTTCCGCGCTTGCTTCAGAAGTTTCAAAATCTGACTGCAAACGCGCTTTTACCATTACAGAAACTACTTTTAATTCACTGAAGAGCTATTACATAGAAATTGGTTTTATGAATTCGATAGGCGATGAACCTTTTACGGAGAAAGCCAAGCGTTTTGCTCGACGACAAAGTATCGCAAACATGAGTGCTTCCGCTAAAATATCCCTTGTTGATGGGGAAATCAAAGTACACGAAATTGACGGCACCCCATTTTGATCTTTTGGTTTAAACTTGAACACTTAGGCCGAAATTGTCGGTGAGCTACATAAGGAATACCTAATGACGGACGAAAAAATCAACGTCTACACCCTGACGGTTGAAATTGGTCGCAAGGAGGGCGACGGTCTGCCCGAAAACGCCACCGGCGCGGCGATGATGTGCTTTTGCCCGGCTGCGAGCGAGGAAGAAGCCGTGCGCGAGACCGTGGCGATCTTAAAACAGGGCGGGCTGGCACCGCTGGATGTGTCGAGCTATGGCACCTTGCAGGAGCGGCTGGATGACGGGCATGACATCAACGACGAGGAGCGCGCCATGATGCAGCGCGCGCTGGATGAAAACTCGGTTGTGGTGGCGATGACCTCGCCGTTTTTCGATGTCGGTTGATGCGGTAAAACTGACCGCCGATCTGGTGCGCTGTGCCTCGGTCACCCCTGAGGAGGGCGGGGCGCTGGTGTTGCTGGAGGAGCTGCTGTCGGATGCGGGGTTTCAAACCACCCGCGTTGATCGCGGCAAGGTTTGCAACCTGTTTGCCCGCTGGGGTAATGGCAAAAACGGCCAGACCTTTGGCTTTAACGGCCATACCGATGTGGTGCCGGTCGGCAACCGCGCGGATTGGCGCCATGATCCGTTTGGGGCTGAAATTATTGATGGCTATATGTATGGCCGGGGCAGCACCGATATGAAA
>WFQA01000107.1 GCA_015487255.1 Paracoccaceae bacterium
CGCTTGGCCAGCTGCACTTCACGCTCCAATGCGTTCAGAAAATTACTGCGGTCAGCCTTGGAAAACGGCTTGCCGCTGCCCTGCCGGAAAGGGTCGGCCGCGCGCAGATCGGCCATCAGATCGCGCATGGCCAGTTGGTTGCCGATATTGGCCCTGGTGAAAGCATCACCATTATGGCGCAGCGCCCGCCCGCCGGCCTCGAGGCACTTGGCCGCCAGCGGGATATCGCCAGTGATGCAAATATCCCCCGGCTTGATGCGATCCGCGATCCACATGTCAGCCACATCGGGGCCGTCATCAACCACCACAATCTCCACCAATGGGTGCGGGTTGGGCCGCAGCCCGCCGTTGGACACAATATAAACCCGCAGCTTGTGGCGGGCCGCCACGCGCAGGGTCTCGTCTTTTACCGGGCAGGCATCGGCATCGATGTAAATGTTGCTCATGGCGGGCATATACCATGGGCCGAGCAGATGAATAAACCCCGATATGAATTTGCATGGGGGGCGGGATATGATAGCACGGCCAAATGGAACAGATTGTCATGTTTGATTTGCTATTTCGCGGGGCGAGTATCGGTGTGCTGGCGCTGTTGCTCGCGCGCCTGCTTTATAAACGAAAAATGCGCTTTCTGGAATTCGCTTTTGCCGGGCTTATTCTCTCGGTCATTATCTATATACCGGTCTCGGCCCCGTCTCCGCTGGTCAAGAGTGCCGAAATCTGGGGCTTTATATCCTTTTTGCCGGTTATGACGCCGTTTTTTCTATGGTGGGCCGGGTTGGCGTTTTTTGATGACGAGTTTCGCCCACGTCTTTGGCATGCTGTTCCGGCGCTGCTGGTCTTTTTTCCGGTGTTTTTCATCGATACCTGGCCGCAAATCGCATTTGTTCGCAGCGGCACCACTTTGGCGCTTTATATTTACCTGATCATCATCGTTTTCAAAAACCGTGCCACTGATCTGGTGGAAGAGCGCCGCCGATTTCGCCATTGGTTTATCCTTTTTGCCGCTGTTTTTAGTGTGGCTGTGGAGCTGGCCGAGACCTCCTTGCTGGAGCACAGCCTGCCGCTGATTGGCTTTCCGTTTCAGGCGGTTGCGATATTTATTTTGACCAGCGCTTTTGCCTTTTGGTCGTTGCAGATTGCCGGCCCGGCATGGCAGGCCAAGCCCACCCCACTGCGCAAGCCCGAGGCCACCCGCCCCGCAAACAAGCACCTGCTGGAACGCTTGCGCGCAGAAATGGATCAAGGGGTCTGGCGCGAAGAGGGGCTGGCCGTGGGGGGCTTGGCGCGGCGGTTGGGTGTGCCCGAGCACCAGCTGCGCCGCGCTATCAATACCGGGCTGGGCTACCGCAACTTTGCCACCTTTGTGAATGAGCGCCGAATCGCTGAAGCCTGCATCAGGCTTTCAGACCCGGGCCTTGCCAACCAGCCGGTGCTTGCCATTGCTTTTGATGTCGGGTTTTCATCTATCGGGCCATTTAACCGTGCCTTTCGAAACTTCAAAGGCGAAAGCCCAACCCAGTTTCGCCGCAAGTCGCTTGCGCAATCTGGTTGATTTTGAAATATCCGCGCCGTTTTTGAAAACCTCCCATCGTTTTTAAAACAAGCCGCGCATTGGCTGGCCGCCTACATCATTTGTTCACCACCTACACCGCACTGTTTTGCCTTGGTGAATGCGCTTAACTCTGGAGAAATCAATGAACCCGCTCGACATGGAAATATCAAATTTAACCCTATTCAGCCTGCTGCTTACCGAAGACATATTGCGCTATGTCATCGTGGCAGGGGGTATTTATCTTGCCATCAACGTTGCTTTGGCCGTGCGGATGGCCGGGCGCAAAATCAGAGGCAAAAACCCGCCCAAGGGCCAGATATTGCGTGAGATACTGGCCAGCATTCGCACCATGATCATATTTGCCACCGTTGGGTTCGCCACGCTTTACGGCACCAAGATCGGATTGTTTCGCCTGTATTTTGAAGCGGGGGAATACGGGGCGCTCTATCTGGTGTTGTCGACCCTGCTGATCATCGTGCTGCATGACGGCTATTTTTACTGGTCGCACCGGGTTTTGCATATCCGCCGGGTGTTCAAGCTGGCGCACCGGGTGCATCACCGCTCCAATAACCCCACGCCGTTTACCTCGTTTTCGTTCAACTTTGGCGAAGCGGCCGCCAATGCCGTCTTTTTACCGTTGGTTTTGCTGGTCTTGCCGCTGCACCCGCTTGCGATTTTCATGTTCACCAACCATATGATGATCCGCAACGCGATGGGCCATTCGGGCTATGAGTTGTTTCCGGCGCGGCGCGACGGCACACCGATGTTTGACTGGATGACAACCGTCACCCATCATGACATCCACCACGCCCGCGCGGGTTATAATTTTGGGTTGTATTTCACCTGGTGGGACCGCTGGATGGGCACGGAATACCCCAAATACCACCAGCAATTCGCCGAAGTGGTGCGGGCCAAGCAACGAGGCAACAGCGGGCCGGTTTCCGCCCGCTAGATCGCGTGCAGAATTTCGGCATGGTGCCTGATATGGTCTTCCATAAAGCTGGCAACAAAGAAATAGGAATGGTCATAGCCCGGCTGCATGCGAAAACTGCCGGGCTGTCGCCTGGCTGCCATGGCC
>WFQA01000108.1 GCA_015487255.1 Paracoccaceae bacterium
GACAAGCTGGGTGAGGGAGCCGCATTACCCGGTGAAACCGCGTTCAAGCTTTATGACACTTACGGCTTTCCGCTTGACCTCACCCAGGATGCCCTGCGCGAAAAGGGCCGCAAGGTGGATACTGACGGTTTTGACGCCGCGATGGCGGCACAAAAGGCCAAGGCGCGGGCAGCCTGGGCCGGATCGGGTGAAATGGCCGATGAAACCGTTTGGTTCGATGTGGCCGATGCGCACGGGGTCAGCGAATTTATCGGCTATATCGAGGAGGAGGCCGAGGGCAATATCGTGGCGCTGGTGGTTGATGGCAAAGCGGTTGACCGCGCCACAGGGATGGTGAGCGTGGCGCTGAACCAGACGCCTTTTTACGCTGAATCCGGTGGGCAGGTTGGCGATGAAGGAGTTATAATTACCGAAACTGCCAAGGTGAAGATCTCGGATGTGAAGCAAAAGGCCGGAGTTTTTGTGCATATCGGCGAGGTGGTCGAGGGCGAATTAAAAGTTGGCCAGGCCGCTGAGTTGAAGGTGGACCACGCCAACCGCACTGCCATCCGGGCCAATCATTCCGCCACGCACCTGCTCAATGAGGCGTTGCGAAATGTGCTGGGCAGCCATGTGGCGCAGCGCGGCTCGCTGAATGCCGCCAACCGGTTGCGCTTTGATTTCAGCCACCCCAAGGCGATGAATGCGGCTGAGCTGGCCGCGGTGGAGCGGGAAGTCAACCAATATATCCGGCAAAACAGCCCGGTTGAAACCCGGGTGATGACCCCGGATGCGGCGCGCAGGCTCGGCGCGCAGGCGCTGTTCGGCGAGAAATACGGCGACGAGGTGCGGGTGGTCTCGATGGGTGTGCAGCCCGGCTCGGGCAAGGGGATTGACGGGCAGACCTATTCACTTGAGCTTTGCGGCGGCACCCATGTTGGCCGTTTGGGCGAGATCGGGGTTTTCAAGCTGGTGTCGGAAGCGGCAACCGCCAGCGGCGTGCGCCGGATTGAGGCGCTGACCGGGGCCGGGGCGCTGGAACATATTGCCGGAAACGAGATGGCGCTGGGAGATGCGATGCTGGCGATGAAAACCACCGCCGGGCAGTTGCCTGCGCGCATAAAGGCGCTGCTGGACGAGCGCAAGAACCTGCAAAACGAGCTGGGTGATCTGCGCAAGCAACTGGCGATGGCCGGGCCGGGGCAGGCCGGGGGCGAGGTGCAGCAGATCAACGGTATGCCGTTTCTGGCGCAAAAGCTCAGCGGGGTTTCGGGCAAGGATCTGCGCGGCATGATTGATGAGCACAAATCCCGGCTCGGCAAAGGGATTGTGTTGCTGATTGCCGATACCGGCGGCAAGGCGGCGATTGCGGCCGGGGTGGCGGGGTTTGATATCTCGGCGGTGGATATCGTGCGGGTGGCGGCTGAGCAACTTGGCGGCAAGGGTGGCGGCGGCCGGCCCGATATGGCGCAGGGTGGCGGGGCCGGTGTGGAAAATTATAAGGCGGCAATTGACGCCGTTAAATCAATGCTGGAGGCTTGAAAATGGCAGTTTACGCAATGGTTCATATCGATGTGACCGACCCGGAGGAATATGCGAAATATGCCAGCCTTGCCGGGGCGGCAGTGGCCAAGTTTGATGGCGAGTTTCTGGCCCGTGGCGGTGAATGCCTGCAAATGGAAGGGCAGGGCCGGGCGCGCAATGTGATACTGCGCTTCAAGGATTGGCAGACCGCCAAGGCATTTTATGCCAGCCCGGAATATCAGGAGGCGCTGCGCCATGGCCTTCCGGCATCCAGGCGGGAATATACTTTTGTTGAAGGGGTTTAACCTGATCCGGGCAATAAAAAGGGCGACACGGGCCGCCCTTTTTATTGGTTTCAATGTGAACTGAAAACGCTGCAATCAGGCCAGCGCTTTTTGCAGGTTGGAGTCGACCTTTTCCAAAAACCCTTCAGTCGTCAGCCATTTTTGATCCGGCCCGACCAGCAGCGCCAGATCTTTGGTCATGAAGCCGCTCTCAACCGTATCCACCACCACTTTTTCCAGCGTCTCGGCAAAGCGCAACAGGTCGGCATTGTCATCAAGCTTGGCGCGGTGCTTCAGCCCGCCGGTCCAGGCAAAGATCGAGGCGATCGAATTGGTCGAGGTCGCCTCGCCCTTCTGGTGCTGCCGGTAGTGGCGGGTCACGGTGCCGTGGGCCGCTTCGGCCTCTACAATCTTGCCGTCCGGGGTCATCAGAATCGAGGTCATCAACCCAAGCGATCCAAAGCCCTGCGCCACGGTGTCTGACTGTACGTCCCCGTCGTAGTTTTTACAGGCCCAGACAAACTTGCCCGACCATTTCATCGCCGCTGCCACCATGTCATCGATCAGCCGGTGCTCGTAGGTGATGCCGGCCTCGGCGAATTTATCGGCGAATTCAGCGTCGAAAACCTCCTGAAAAATATCCTTGAAGCGGCCATCATAGATTTTCATGATGGTGTTTTTGGTCGAAAGATACAGCGGCCAGCCCATTTTCAGGGCGTAGTTCATCGAGGCGCGGGCGAAATCGGTGATGCTGTCATCGCGGTTATACATGCTCATGAAAACCCCGGAAGAGGGGGCGTCATAAACCTCGCGCTCGATCACCTCACCATCTTCGCCGACAAATTTCATGCTCAGCTTGCCCTTGCCGGGAAAGCGGAAATCGGTGGCGCGGTATTGGTCACCAAAAGCATGGCGGCCAATGACGATCGGGTCTGTCCAGCCCGGCACGAGGCGCGGCACGTTTTGGCAGATAATAGGTGCGCGAAAGATCGTGCCGCCCAGAATATTGCGGATCGTGCCATTGGGCGATTTCCACATTTTCTTCAGGCCAAATTCCTCAACCCGTTGCTCGTCCGGGGTAATGGTGGCGCATTTTACGCCCACGCCGTATTTCTGGATGGCATGCGCGGCGTCGATGGTGATCTGGTCATCGGTGTCATCGCGGCTTTTCATGCCAAGGTCATAATATTTGAGGTCGATATCGAGGTATGGCAGGATCAGCTTATCCTTGATGAACTGCCAGATGATCCGGGTCATTTCGTCGCCGTCAAGCTCGACCACCGGGTTTGCAACTTTAATCTTGGCCATTTCTGCCCCCTTTTGAAAGATTCGCTTGGTTTTACGCTATTTCGGGGCGAAAGGAAAGAGCGGTATACGTTAGTATACTCAATCGGTATTTGCATCCGCAGGCAAGCCATCGTATCACCCGCAAAAGCGTTACGGGAATGATGATGTCTGGCACGGATCACGCAAAGCTTCAGGAATGGCAGGGGCCAACCCCGGCGATTATTCTGGTCAAGCCGCAGATGGGTGAAAACATCGGCGCGGCGGCCCGGGCGATGTGGAATTTCGGGCTGGACCGGATGCGGCTGGTGGCCCCGCGTGATGGCTGGCCCAACCAAAAGGCCATCGCCATGGCCTCGGGGGCGGGGCGGGTGCTGGACCAGATCCGCCTTAGTGCCAGCACCGACGAGGCGCTTGCGGACCTTAATTTCGTCTTTGCGACCACGGCCCGCAAGCGTGACCTGACCAAGCTGGTGATGACCCCCGAGCGGGCGATGGCCCATGCCCATGCGTTGATCGCGGATGGGCAGAAGGTTGGCATCATGTTTGGCCCCGAGCGCGCCGGGCTGGCCAATGAGGATATCGTGCAGGCCAATGCTTTTATCTCGGTGCCGGTGAACCCGGCTTTTGCCTCTATTAACCTGGCGCAATCGGTGTTGCTGCTGGCTTATGAATGGCGGCGGCTGGCCGGGGATGAGGGCGAGGTGCTTGACATGTCCAAAACCCGCTTTGCCGAGGCGGGCGAGGTGCGGGCGTTTTTGCGGCATTTGCAGCAGCGGCTCGATGATGTCGGGTTTTTCTTTCCGGCAGCGAAACGGGTGTCTATGATCGAGAATCTGGAGAATATGTTTAGCCGTCTGCCGTTGACCGACGCAGATGTGCGCACCCTGCACGGGGTGATCAAGGCAATAGCCGAGCGCCGCCACGGCCCGCTTGGTCAGGGAGAGTGATATGACTGAAAAACGCAGTATTTTTGAGGAAGTGGGAGAGAAGCCGGTGGAAGCTCGCAAGGTGGCGAAGGCAAAGGTGGTGCCGCAAAAGGCGCTGATCTTCTGGCTTGGATTGCTGTTTTTGCTTTTGGTGCTGATCATTGCTGTGGGCGGGATGACAAGGCTGACCGATAGCGGGCTTTCAATCACCGAGTGGCGGCCGGTAACGGGGGCGATCCCGCCGCTGAGCGTGGCTGATTGGGAGGTCGAGTTTGGCAAATATCAGAACTCGCCTGAGTTCATGCTGCAAAACAGCGCGATGACCATGCAGGAGTTCAAGGGGATTTTCTGGTGGGAATGGGGGCATAGGCTATTGGGGCGGTTTATCGGCCTGGTCTGGGCGGTTGGGTTTTTCTGGTTTTTGCTGCGGCGGCAGATCCCCACGGGCTGGACAGGGCGGCTATTGGCCCTTGGGGTGCTGGGCGGCTTGCAAGGCGCGCTTGGCTGGTGGATGGTTGCCTCGGGGCTGACCGGGCGCATGGTGGATGTGGCGAGCTATCGGCTGGCGATGCATCTGGGGCTGGCCTTTGTGATATTGGGGCTGATTGCGTGGTATATCATGAGCCTGCGGAAGGGTGGTGCCGAGATGCTGCAAGCCCGACGGCGGAGGGAAAACGGGCTGATGCTTTGGGCTGGCGTGCTGGTGGCGGTGTTGTTTGCTCAGATACTGCTGGGCGCGCTGGTGGCGGGCATTGATGCCGGGCGCAGTTTTACCAGTTGGCCGGATATGGCTGGATATTTCTTCCCGCCGGGAAGTCTGGATTACGAGCCATTGTGGAGCAACTTCTTTGAAAACCCCGGGCTGGTTCAGTTTAATCACCGTATGTTGGGGTATATTGCCTTTGTTCTGGGGTTGATCCTGTGGTGGAAAAGCCGCTCAAGCCCGGTGCGGGCCACACGGGGGGCAGTGAATGTGATGATGCTGATGATGCTGGCGCAAGTGGTTTTGGGGATAGTGACCGTGCTTTATATGGCGCGGATGGATATTGCCATCACTCATCAGATTGGCGCGGTGATACTGTTTGTGCTGGCGCTGCGGGTACGGTTTGTTGCCGCATATCCGGCGGCGGAAAAAATAGCGCGGGGGTAGTGGTACAGACCGCCGAGCGAAGCGAGGCCACCGGCGTCGCCAGACACCGTTCAGCTTTGCTGATAAGGTGCCTTTGCCGAGTGGGGCTTTAGCCCCGCAGAGGTAAAGGCAGGCTTGACTTGTAGGGGATGTAGCTTCGGACAAAGCCAGCTCTGGCCCCCTCCACTCGGTTTTTTTGCTTTGCAAAAAATACCTCGCGTTTGGGCCATGGCCTCGCTGCGCTCGGCGGGCTTACTGCTGCCATTCGGGCTTGCGTTTATCCAAAAATGCCGCAATGCCTTGCTCGGTATCATTGTAAAGCATGTTTTCGGCCATGATCTCACCGGTATAGGCATAAGCTTCCTCCAGCCCTTTTTCGAGCTGGTTATAAAACGCCTGTTTCCCCACCTTTAAAGCCACACCCAGCTTGGATGCCAGCTTTTCGGCCAGTTCGGTTGTGTTGCTTTCAAGCTGCTCATCGGGCACAGTGCGGTTGACCAGGCCAAGGGTCTCGGCCCGTCGGGCTTCTATGAACTCACCCGTTGTCAACATTTCAAACGCTTGCTTGCGCGGAATATTGCGGGATAGCGCCACCATCGGGGTGGAGCAGAATAAACCAATATTTATGCCATTGACCCCAAAGCGGGTGCCCTCAGCAGACACCGCCAGATCACAGCTCGCCACCAGCTGGCAGCCGGCAGCGGTGGCGATGCCATGCACCTGGGCGATAACCGGTTGCGGCAGTTTGGTGATGCTGGTCATCAGCCGCCCGCACTGGGCAAACAGCGCGTTGAAATAGGCTTTGCCACCATCCCCGGCCTGCCGCGCCGCTGTCATCTGCTTCAGGTCATGCCCGGCGCAAAACGCCTTGCCGGCCCCTTTGATCACCACCGCGCGGATGGAGCCATCCTCGGCAATCCTGTCCAGCTCGGCCTGCAGCGCTGCCAGCATTTCCTCGGAAAGCGCATTCAGGGCACCCGGCCGGTTCATCGTCAGGGTCGCGATTGCATTTCTGTCAGCCCGTAAAAGAATATCCTGCATGCTCTTGATCCTTTGCCGTTTCATCTGCAATGTGTGGTAAATTTCAGCCAGAGGGAAGTAAAAATGCAGCCCAAGATGTCCGTTTCTGAAATGCGCGCCTTTTTGACAGCGGAATTTCCCGAGGTAAACACCCGTTATGAGCTGCGCGCGCTGCCCGCCATGGGCGCTATCATGGCCAAATTGTCCGATGCGCGTGACTTGCGCCCGGGGGGCACGCTTTCCGGCGCGGCGATATTTGAGCTGGCGGATATCACCTATTATGTGGCGACATTGGCGATGATCGGCCCCAAAGCCCTGACCGTCACCACCAGTGCGGCCATTGACTATATGCGCAAACCCGCCGCCGGGGGCATGTGGGCCGAGGCGCGTATCCTCAAACTGGGGCGGGCCTTGAGCGTGGGGGATGTGATGCTTTATTCAGACGGGCAGCAGGCACCGGTTGCCCATGCCAATATCACTTTTTCTATCCCGCCGGGAGATTAGTTGTGGGGTAAAATAATACCCAATTTCTAGTGCGTTGTATTTGCAAAAGAAATTGCATAATTTAGCAATTGACTGCGCGCTTCAAACCGTTAAAACCCCCACTATCATATTTGCACGGGGTGAGCCTGTGCGCTTTTCATCCGAAAACGGAAAACCAGACCATGAAAACATATTCAGCCAAACCGGCCGATATCGAGAAAAAATGGATCCTGATCGACGCTGAAGGCGTTGTTCTGGGTCGTTTGGCCTCGATCATCGCGATGCGCTTGCGTGGCAAGCACAAGCCCAGTTTCACCCCGCACATGGATATGGGCGACAACGTGATAGTGATCAACGCCGACAAGGTGCAGATGACCGGCAACAAACGTGCCGACAAGCGCTATTATTGGCATACCGGCCACCCCGGCGGTATCAAGCACCGCACGGCCGAGCAGATCCTCGAAGGGCGTTTTCCCGAGCGGGTATTGGTGAAAGCCGTTCAGCGCATGCTGCCCGGCGGGCCGCTTTCCAGGCAGCAGATGACCAATTTGCGGGTTTATGCAGGTGCCGAGCACGGGCAAGAGGCCCAGCAACCCGAAGTATTGGATGTGAAATCCATGAACCCCAAAAACACCCGGAGCGCTCAATCATGAATGATGAAATCAAATCGCTCGACGATCTGAAAGAAGCCGTGGCCGAAAGCGCTGTGGAACTGGTGGAAGAAAGCGCGCCATTGCGCGAGCCGGTTCGGGATGAGCTTGGCCGCTCCTATGCTACCGGCAAACGCAAAGATGCGGTGGCCCGGGTCTGGATCAAGCCCGGCTCTGGCAAGGTGCTGGTGAATGGCAGGGAAATGAACACCTATTTCGCCCGCCCCGTGCTGCAAATGCTGATCAATCAGGCATTCTCGGTTGCCGGTGTGGTTGGCGAGTTTGACGTGAACGCCACGGTAAAAGGCGGTGGGCTTTCCGGGCAGGCCGGTGCGGTGAAGCACGGCATTGCCAAGGCGCTGCAGCTTTACGAACCATCCCTGCGCGCCCCGCTGAAAGCGGCGGGCTTCCTGACCCGCGATGCGCGGGTGGTTGAGCGGAAAAAATACGGCAAGCGCAAAGCGCGCCGTAGTTTCCAGTTCTCCAAACGCTAGGTTTGCCGGGCAAATATTTCGACAAATTGAAAGGGCTGCGCATTGCAGCCCTTTTTTCTGTCTGATACTGGCTATAAACTTCCGGCTTCGTAGTGTTTCACCTACCGGCGCACGCCCCGATCCACTGTCAGCCATTCCGGCCAGCCAAACAGGCGCTCAAAGCCAAAGATCAGGAAGATGATCAAAAGAATGACCACCACCATTTTTATCCGCTTCCAGCTCGGCGGGTTTTGTGCCCAGCGTTTCATGCGCAACAGCCAGAATACATTCATGAGGTAAACCTCACCGCGCCGATATGAGGCAGGTTGCGGTTGCGCTGCGCATAATCAATGCCATAGCCGACCACGAACTTGTCCTCGATTTCAAAGCCGGTCCAGTCGGCCTTCACCCCGGTTTCGCGGCGCGAGGGCTTATCAAGCAGCGCGCAGGTCATCAGCCGCTTGGGCTTGCGTGATTGCAGCAGGTGCAGCACATGGTCCAGCGTGTGGCCGGTATCGACAATATCCTCCACCACCAGAATATCCCGCCCCTCGATCTCGCCGCGCAGGTCTTTCAGTATCCGCACCTCGCGCGAGCTTTCGGTGGTGTTGCCATAAGAGCTGGCTTCGAGAAAATCCACCTCCACCGGCAGGTCAAGCTCGCGCACGAGGTCGGCAATAAACACAAAGCTGCCGCGCAGCAGGCCGACCACGATCAGCTTGTCGGTATCGGCAAAATAGGCCGAAATCTCCTTGGCGAGGGTTTCCACCCGGGCGGCAATTGATTTTGCGGAAATCATTTCATCTATTTCGTAATTTGAGTGGTCCATGCCCTTGCCCTTTTGATTCTAAACCACTCTATTGCAGGTAAATCCGTTCGTCACCCCGTGAGAGACAAAATGCCCACCCATTCCGAAAATCGCCCGATGCCCTATAGTGCGGCGCAAATGTTTGATCTCGTGGGAGACATCGCCAAATACCCCGAGTTTTTGCCCTGGTGCACCGGCGCGCGCATTCGCAGCAGCCGCGAGACCGAAACCGGCAGGGTGGTCGAGGCGGATCTGATTATTTCTTTCAAGCTGTTTCGCGAGCGCTTTACCAGCCGGGTGACCATGCAACCGGATGCGCACAAGATCGAGGTTGAATACCTTGACGGCCCGTTCAAATACCTGATCAACTATTGGCACTTCATCCCGACCGAAACCGGCTGCACAGTCAGATTCCATGTTGATTTCGAGTTCAAATCCAAAGTGTTGCAGGCCCTTATTGGCGTGGTTTTCGGCGAGGCGATGCGGCGGATCGTGCGGGCTTTCGAGGATAGGGCCTCAGCGCTTTATGGCCCCGATCAGCAGCGCTAGCGCATGCTCCGCACTGGCCTGCCGCACCTTTTGGCGCCCGAGCGGGTCAAATAATACCCGCTCGCTTTTAGTCCCGTCTTTGCTGGCAATGGCAAAGCAAACCAGCCCCTCGGGTTTATTTTCGGAGCCACCCGGCCCGGCCACCCCGGTAATGGCAATGGCAATATCCGCCGGGCTGGCCTTGAGCGCCCCGCTGGCCATTTCGGCCGCCACTTCTTCACTCACCGCGCCAGATTTTGCCAGCGTTGCCGCGCTCACTCCGAGCATCTGCTGCTTTGATTCGTTGGAATAGGTCACAAAACCGCGCTCAAATACATCAGACGAGCCAGCAATATCGGTCAGCGCCACCGCCACCATACCCCCGGTGCAGCTTTCCGCCGTAACAATGCGCCAGCCCCGTTGCCGCGCGGCCTGCAACACCTGCCCGGCCCGGTTCATGCCAGCAGCCCGTGGTAGATGCCGGCAAAAACCATGGTGATAACCGCCGCAAAAGCCCCGGCGATCACATCATCGAGCATCACCCCTGTCGGGGTGGATTTGCGGTCGGCCCAGCCGACCAGCCACGGTTTCCAGATATCAAACAGCCGAAACAGTAAAAACGCACTCACCCAGCCCGGCCAGGGGAAGATATGCCCCGGAACGCCGGCAAACCACAACCCGCCCGAGACCGCCAGCAGCGCCACCCACTGGCCGCACACCTCGTCGATGACAATCTCGGACGGGTCATGCTCATCCGCCCCTCTGGTCATCTCGGTGGTGGCCCAAAGCCCGATGAAATAAACAGCGACAGTGGCAACCAGCAGAGCCGGAAAGCCGCCGAGAAAATGGATGCCATAGGCCAGCGGAATGGCGGCAAGGCTGCCCCATGTGCCGGGTGCAAAGGGGGCAAGCCCGATGCCAAAGAAGGTTGCAATGATTCTGCTCATAATTTCACCAATGTTGTGGTTGCCATGGCGGCGATACCCTCCTTGCGGCCGGTAAAGCCCAGCTTTTCGGAGGTGGTTGCCTTGATCGAGATCCGCTCAGGCGCGATGCCGCAAAGCTTTGCGATCTCG
Source organism: Paracoccaceae bacterium (assembly GCA_015487255.1). Taxonomy (GTDB): domain Bacteria; phylum Pseudomonadota; class Alphaproteobacteria; order Rhodobacterales; family Rhodobacteraceae; genus UBA3077. The sequence continues at coordinate 10,168 of WFQA01000108.1, forward strand.
GCCCGCATCGCGGCTGCATGGGGGCCGATTTTGGGGGCCTCGCAAATAATCGTGCAGTCGATATTGGAAATGCTGAAGCCACGCCTGGCTACGCGCTCCACCGCTTTTTGCAGAAAAATATCCGAGGCCGCCCCCTTCCACCTGGCTTCGGAAGGCGGGAACCATTGCCCGATATCACCCTCGGCCAGCGCGCCAAACAGGGCGTCGGTGATGGCGTGCATCGCCACATCAGCATCGGAATGGCCAAGCAGGGCGTGGCTGTGCGGAATTTTTACACCGCCAAGAATAACCGCATCACCGGTGGTAAAAGCATGCACGTCAAAGCCGTTGCCGGTGCGGATATCCATGGTTGAACCCCTTTCGGCACGGTCAAAATCGGCCTGCGTGGTGAGTTTATAGTTGCGCTCATCTCCATCCACAATGGCCACGTTCATGCCGTGCATGCGGGCCAGCGCCACATCGTCATCCGCCGGGGTGGTTGCCGTTTGATGGGCCTTTAATATAGTTGCAAAATCAAATGCTTGCGGGGTCTGTGCGCGGTAAAGCCCGGCCCGGTTCTGCGGGGCTTCAGCAAAGCCACCCCCCCCGTGCCATAGCGCATCCACCACCGGAAGGGCGGGAAAGGCGCCCCTGGCGGTTTGTAGCTCGGCCAGCAGATTGTCGATAATCTTCAGTGGTAAAAACGGGCGGGCAGCGTCATGGATCAGCACAATATCCGGGGCGCTATCCGCCAGCGCCTCCAGCCCGTTCAGCACGCTTGCTGAGCGGGTATCACCGCCATAAACCGGTGGCAAAAGCCCCTCAAGCCCCTGCACCGCCGCCTTGTAAAGCGCCAGATCATCGGGGTGGATCACCACCTGCACCGCGCCGACAGAGGCATGGGCCAAAAGCGCCTGAATGCTGCGGGCCAAGACCGGCTGGCCGTCAAGCAGCCGGTATTGCTTGGGCAGGCCGCCGCCTGCACGAGAACCTCGGCCAGCGGCAACAATCAGGGCGGTAACGGTTTGTGTCATACCCTTGCATAACCTATTCGGATTGCCGCAACAATCGCTTTTGCCCCCTTGATTGGCGCGACGGCATTGGCTAAACCAGCTTGTCTGCACAAGGATTAAGCACTTGCCCCTCGATTTTGACAACTTCCCGGAAATGCCTGTTTTTTTGGCACCGATGGCCGGAATCAGCGACCTGCCGTTTCGTAACCTTGTGCTGGGCTTTGGCGCGGGGCTGGTGGTTTCGGAGATGATTGCCAGCCAGGAGCTGGCGCAGGCGAAAAAGCGCACCGAGGTGCATGACCGGGCCGAGCTGGGGCTGGGCAATGGCAAAACGGCGGTGCAGATCGCCGGGCGCGAGGCGCATTGGATGGCCGAGAGCGCCAAAATGCTGGTCGGGCTTGGGGCGCGGATGGTGGATATCAACATGGGCTGCCCGGCCAAGAAGGTGACCAGCGGCTATTCCGGCTCGGCCCTGATGCGGGTGCCGGACCATGCGCTGCGGCTGATCGAGGCGGTTGTGGCGGCGGTGGATGTGCCGGTGAGCGTGAAGATGCGGCTGGGCTGGGATGAGAACCACAATGCCGATTATATCGCCGCGCGGGCCGAGGCGGCGGGGGTAAAGATGATCACCGTGCATGGCCGCACCCGTTGCCAGTTTTACAAGGGCAAGGCGGATTGGAAGGCCGTGGGCCGGGTGAAAGCGGCGCTGAATATCCCGCTGGTGGTGAACGGGGATATTGTCGATGGCCAAAGTGCGCGGCAAGCGATTGCGCATTCCGGCGCGGATGCGCTGATGGTTGGGCGCGGCGCGCGGGGCAAGCCGTGGCTGCTAGCGGAGTTGCAGGGGTTGCAGCCGAAAGTGAACCTTGAAGATACCATTTTAAGCCATTATGAATCCATGCTTTCTTTCTACGGCACTCATATTGGCATGCTCAATATGCGCAAGCATCTGGGCTGGTATCTGGCGCCGCTTTTGGGTGGGTTGGCGCTGCGCAACGCGCTGGTGCGGATGGATGACCCAAAGCGGATCATGCGCGAGTTGCGGGGCTTTCTTGCCCATCGGGCCGCCGCATGAGCCGCAATTTTGAACCGGTCTGGCTGGCGCTGCCCTTTCCGGCTTTTGTGATCGATGCCACGGCGCGGATAGCCGAGGTCAATGATGCCGCCGAGGGGTTTTGCATGGCCTCGCGCAGGCAGATGCGGGGGCATAAGCTGGAGGATTTTGCCGGCACCGGCTCCGCCGTGGTTGATGCGGTGCAGCAGGCGCAGGGCGGGATGCGCTCGGTGGTGTTGCATGATGTGCAGATCGGCTGGGGCGGGCAGGCGCGCGGCATGGCCAATGTGCAGGCCAACAAGCTCGGTGAGGGCGAGGTGCTGCTGATGCTGCATCCGCGCTCGATCGCTGACAGGATGGACCGCTCGCTGTCGCACCGCCACGCGGCGCGCTCGGTGGCGGGCATGGCGGCGATGCTGGCCCACGAGATCCGCAATCCGCTGGCCGGCATTTCCGGTGCGGCGCAACTGCTGAGCGGCGCGCTTGGCACCGAGGACAGGGAATTGACCGATGTGATCGAGGATGAGGCCCGGCGCATTGGTGATCTGGTCAACCGTGTCGAGGCGTTTGGCGAGATGGGGCCGGGGGAGGTGCAGGCGGTCAATATCCATGATGTTATTGACCGCGCCAAACGCGCCGCTGCGGCCGGTTTTGCCAAGCATATCCGCTTTAAAGAAGTGTTTGACCCCTCGATCCCCCCCACGGTCGGAAGCGGGGACCAGTTGATGCAGGTGCTGATAAACCTGCTCAAAAACGCCGCCGAGGCGATGCCGGCGGGCGGGGTTGTTACGCTGAAAACCGCTTTTCGGCCCGGGGTCAAGCTCTCGCTGCCCGGCAAGCGCCGCCAGAGCCTGCCGATCGAGATCTTGCTGCGTGACAGTGGGCCGGGGATTGCGCCCTCCATCCTGGAGGATGTGTTTGAACCATTTGTCAGCACCAAAGCCAGTGGCACCGGCTTGGGGCTTTCTCTGGTGTCAAAGATCATTGCCGATCATGGCGGGGTGGTTGATTGCAGGTCAGACAGCAGCGGCACCGAGTTTCGCCTGCTGTTGCCGGTCTGGAAAGAGGTGGGATAGATGGATGGCACGATAATTGTGGCGGATGATGACCGCTCGATCCGCACGGTGCTGAGCCAGGCGCTGACCCGTGCGGGCTGTCGGGTGCGGGCAACCGGCAATCTTTCAACCCTGTGGAAATGGGTGGAAGAGGGCGAGGGCGATGTGGTGGTCACCGATGTGATGATGCCCGACGGGGACGCGCTGGACCTGCTGCCGAGAATCGTCAAAAAGCGCCCCGAATTGCCGGTGATTGTGATGTCGGCCCAGAATACGGTGACAACGGCGGTGCGGGCCTCCAAGGCCGGGGCTTTTGACTATATGCCCAAACCCTTTGATCTTTCAGCCTTTTTGGCGCTGGTCAACAAGGCCACCAAGCAGATGCACCCCGTGCCCAGGGTGGAGCCGGCGGCGGAAAAACTGCCGCTGGTCGGGCATTCGCCAATGATGCAGGAAGTGTATCGGATATTGGCGCGGCTCACCCATACTGATTTGGGCGTGATGATTTTTGGTGATAGCGGGACGGGGAAAGAGATCGTCGCCCGCACTCTGCATAGTTTTTCACAGCGTAAATCCGCGCCTTTTGTCGCGATCAATCTCGCCGCCACCCCGCCGGAACTGATCGAGCGCGAGCTGTTTGGCGGCGGGGAGAATGCCACCGGGCTTTATGCGGCGGCCTTTGGCGGCACGCTGTTTTTGGACAATGTGGACGACATGCCGCTGGACGCGCAAATGCGGCTTTTGCGGGTGTTGCAGGGGCAGAATAGTGATGATGTGCGGGTGGTGGCTTCCACAAGGCAGGATTTGCAAACCCTTGTGGCGCAAGGTAAATTCCGCGAGGATCTGTTTTTCAGGCTTAATGTGGTGCCGATCCGCCTGCCGCGATTGGCCGAGCGGCTGGATGACATCCCCGATCTGGCGCGGCACTTTTTGGCTGAATCCGCCAAGGCGGGCCTGCCGCAAAAAACCATCACCTCTGATGCGCTGGACCATCTGCGCAGCCATAGCTGGGCGGGCAATGTGCGCGAGTTGGAAAATTTCATCAAACGTCTCATCGTGCTGTGCCCGGAAGAGGAGATCGGGGCCAATATCATCCGCCGCGAGCTGGCCGCGCATATGGAGCTGGGGCCGCAGGAGCCGCAGCGCCACCAAAAACTTTCCGCCTCGGTGGAGGCGCATTTAAAACACTATTTTTCGCTGCATAGCGGCGCGCTGCCGCCAAAGGGGCTTTATGACAAGATCATCCGCGAGGTCGAGCGGCCATTGATCATGCTCAGCCTGGAAGCCACCGGCGGCAATCAGCTCAAAACCGCTGATCTTTTGGGCATCAACCGCAATACGCTGCGTAAAAAAATCCGTGAGCTGGATATTGAGGTGTTGCGCAGCAAGAAAATGATGTAATAATGCAACAGGTTTAAGCAAATAGCGCGGATACTGTGGCTGGATTGCAACAAAATGTGGTGGATACTGGCTTGCGGCGGTTTGGGCGCTGGCAAAACCGCCGCTTGCTCAAAACCTATCTGACAATATTTCTGGTGGTTATCGGGCCGGTCTTGGCCTTGGCCACCACCTTGCTTCTCGGGGCGTTTACCGGCCCGGCCAATCCGGGGTTGTTGCGCGTCGTGCTGCTGGCGGATGTGGTTTATACCCTGATCATCGCCACCTTTGTTGCCCGGCGGATCGTGCGGATCATTGCCGCAAGGCGCTCGCGCTCGGCTGGCTCCAAGCTGCATTTGCGCCTTTCAACTGTGTTTAGCGTGATTGCGCTCATCCCCACGGTTTTGGTGGCGGTCTTTGCCACCGTGACCCTGAATTTCGGGCTGGAGGGCTGGTTTTCGGACCGGGTGCAGCAGGTGGTGGGCAATTCATTGAGCGCCGCGCAGGCCTATGAGCGCGAGCACCGGATCACCCTAACGGAAGATGCAGAGTTTCTGGCTGAATTTATCGAGCGCCAGCGGCCGCGTTACAATTTTGTTGGGGCGGGGGAGATGCGCGATGCGCTGTCACGCGGGCAGGCAACGATGCAAAAAAGCCTGGCGGAAGCCTTTGTTATCAACGGGGTTTCGGAAATCGTTGCCCGGGGGGAGCGCAGCTATCTGTTTGATTTCGAGCCACCAAGCCCGGCGGAAGTCAGCCGGGCGAAAGCGGGCGAGATCGTGTTGATCGAGGATTGGGCCAATAGCGAGTTTCGCGCGCTGATGCCGCTGAATGGCTATTCGGACCGCTACCTGTATGTGACCCGTGATGTGGATGGCGATATCCTCAACCTGCTTGATGAAACCAAGGAAACCGTGACCCTTTACCAGCAGCTCGAATCCGATCGCGGGCGGCTGTTGTTTGAATTTGCCCTGATCTATCTTGGCTTTGCGGTGGTGGTGATACTGGCCGCGATGTGGCTGGGCCTGTGGTTTGCCGAAAAGCTCTCAAGGCCGGTCGGGCGGCTGGCCAGCGCGGTGCAGCGGGTTTCCGGGGGGGATCTGGATGTGCGGGTGCGTGAAGAGCAGGGCGATGACGAAATCGCCATGCTCGGGCGGGTTTTCAACCGGATGACCAAGCAGCTCAAAAACCAGCGTGATACGTTGATCGCGGTGAATGAAACGACCGAGCATCAGCGGCGGCTGTTTGACTCGGTGCTCAGTTCGGTCACCGCCGGGGTGATCGGGCTTGACAGGGCCGGGCGGGTTGAGTTCATCAATGCCGCCGCCATGCGGATGCTGGATATAGAGGCCGCCGAGGGCAGGGCGCTTTCGGCGCTGACCCCCGAATTTGATGCATTATTTGCGCGGCTGCAAAGCCGGGCGCAGGATGTGGTGCAGGGCGAGGTGCAGATCACCCGGCTTGGCAGCACCGAAACCCTTTTGGTGCGCATGGCCAGCCGCCAGCCCCGTGACGGAACGCTGGAGGGCTATGTGATTACCTTTGATGATGTGACCGATCTTGTATCCGCCCAGCGGCTGGCGGCATGGGGGGATGTGGCGCGGCGCATTGCCCATGAGATCAAAAACCCGTTAACCCCGATCCAGCTTTCCGCCGAGCGGTTGAAGCGCAAATTCGGCCCGCAGCTCGGCGAAGAGCGCGAGGCGCTGGAACAGCTTAGCGATGTTATTATCCGCCAAACCAACGATTTGCGCCGCATTGTGGACGAGTTTTCAAAATTTGCCCGCATGCCCGCCCCCGAGCCAAAGCCGCTGGAGCTGGTTGAGCTGGTCAAGGGCGCGGTGCTGCTGGCGCAATCCGGGCGGCCCGATATCACCTTTACCACGCAACTGCCCGATGGCCCGATCAAGATCATGGCTGATGGAACCATGCTCAACCAGGCCTTGATAAACCTGTTGAAAAACGCCGGGGAAGCCATTGATAGCCAAGCTGAAAAATCCGGCAACTATCATGGTATCATCAATGTAATCCTTGAAATGCAGGGGCAAAACCCGGTGCTGCGCATTCAGGATAACGGCATCGGCCTGCCCAGCGACCGGGCGCGGCTGTTTGAGCCTTATGTCACCCACCGTGATAACGGCACCGGGCTGGGCCTGCCGATTGTGAAAAAGATCATCGAAGAGCATGGCGGCACGCTGGAATTGCGCACCGCCCCGGTATTTGCCGGGCATGACCACGCCGGGGCCGAAGCGCGCATCGTGCTGCCCCCCTCCGGGATAGTGAGAGAGCAAAATGAGTGATATTCTGGTAATTGATGACGAACAGGACATTCGCGAGCTGATCGGCGATATTCTGGTGGACGAGGGCCACAGCACCCGGCTGGCGCGCAATTCGCAAATGGCGTTTCAGGAGATCAACAAGGCCGAGCCGGACCTGATCATCCTCGATATCTGGCTGAAAGATAGCGAGTTTGACGGCATAGATATTCTAAAAAAAACCAAACGCGACAATCCCAATATTCCGGTGGTGATCATTTCGGGGCACGGCAATATCGAAATCGCGGTGGCCGCGGTCAAGCAGGGTGCGTATGATTTCATCGAAAAACCGTTTAATATCGACCAGTTGCTGGTGGTTGTCAGCCGGGCGCTGGAGGCATCCAACCTGCGCCGGGAGAACAGCATTCTGCGGCTTTCCGAGCAGGAAAGCTGCGAGATGGTCGGGCAGAGTGTGGCCTTCAAGGCGCTGAAAGGCCAGCTTGACAAGATCGCCAAAACCAATGCGCGGGTCATGCTCTCCGGCCCGCCGGGAGCGGGAAAGGAGATTGCCGCGCGTTATATTCACGGCCATTCCCTGCGCGCTGACGGGCCATTTGTCAGCGTCAATTCCGCCAGTATCAGCCCGGAGCAGATGGAAACCGTGCTGTTTGGCAGCGAGAAAAACGGCAATGTGCAGCCCGGATTGCTGGAAAAGGCGCATGGCGGGGTGTTGTTTTTTGATGAAATCGCCGAAATGCCGCTGGAGACGCAATCGCGCATCCTGCGGGTGCTGGTCGAGCAGAGCTTTGCCCGGGTCGGCGGCCATGATACGGTGCGGGTCGATATCCGCTTCATCTCGGCCACCACCCGCGATCTGCAGGCGCAGATCAAAGCCAAGCGCTTTCGCATCGAGCTGTTTCACCGGCTGAATGTGGTGCCGGTCGAGGTGCCGCCGCTGGCGGAAAGGCTGGATGACATCCCGGAGCTTTCAGCGCATTTCACCAATCAACTCAATGTATTACAAGGGCTTCCCAAACGTGATCTTACCCCTGAAGCCGTGACCCGGTTGCAGATGATGAACTGGCCCGGCAATATCCGCCAGTTGCGCAATACCCTGGAGCGGTTGCTTATTCTTGGGGCGGAATCCGGCCCGATCCAGCCTGGCGAGTTGCCACCAGAGCAAACGCCAAAACCCGATACCCACATAGAGGGTGACATCGCCCCCAATATGATGATGCTCTCACTGCGCGAGGCGCGGCTGGCCTTTGAAATTGATTACCTGAAAGCCCAGATTGCCCGTTTCAAGGGCAATATCTCGCAAACTGCCAAATTTGTCGGCATGGAGCGCTCGGCGCTGCATCGCAAGCTCAAAACCCTCGGCATCGCCGGGCAGGTGGCACAGGATTAGCATTTGACCATGGCCGGCAATCGGGCGCATAATGCCGCTTGAAAAATACAGGATAGTTCCATGAAGGTTATCATTTGCGGCGCGGGGCAGGTCGGCTGGCAAATCGCCCGGCATTTATCGCGTGAAAACAACGATGTAACCGTTGTCGATAAAGACGAGGCCCTGATCAGGCGGATATCCGAAACCCTGGATGTAAACGGGGTGACCGGCTTTGCCTCCTACCCCGATGTGCTCGAGCGCGCCGGGGCAAGGGATGCGGATATGATTATCGCCGCCACTTTTGCCGACGAGGTCAATATGGTCACCTGTCAGGTGGCGCATTCGGTGTTTGATATTCCGCGCAAAATCGCCCGGCTGCGCGCGCAATCCTATCTCGATGCGATCTACTCGGACCTTTACCGGCAAGACCATATGCCGATCGATGTGGTGATCTCGCCCGAGCGCGAAGTGGCCGAGGCCGCCATGCGCCGCCTTGCCGTGCCCGCCGCCTTTGATACCGAAAGCTTTCTTGACGGCGCGGCGGATCTGCTGGGCATCAGCCTGTCGGAGGATTGCCCGGTGCTTGATACCCCGCTGCGCCAGCTCACCGAATTGTTTTCCACCCTGAGCGCGGTGGTGGTTGGTGTGCAGCGGGGGGGCAGGCTATTTGTGCCCGAGCCAAGCGACCAGCTTTTTGCCGGCGACCAGATATATGTGATCGCCGCCAATGAGGACGTGAACCGCACATTGGAGATTTTTGGCAAAACCCAGGAAAAGGGCGAACGCGCCATTGTGATTGGCGGTGGCAATGTCGGGTTGGCGGTGGCGCAAAAGCTGGAGCAGGGGGAGAATCGGGTGCGGGTAAAGCTGATCGAGCTGAACCGCGACATAGCCGAAACCGCCGCTGACGCGCTGGAGCGCACCATCGTGCTGCATGGCGACGGGCTGGATATGGAATTGCTGGAAGAAGCCAATATCGCCAAAGCCGATGTGGTGCTGGCCGTGACCGATGACGACAAGACCAATTTGCTTTCCTGCGCGCGTGCCAAGGCCATGGGCTGCCCGCTGGTGATCGCGCTGGTCAATGACCCGAGCCTTGCCAGCCTGATGGGGCCGCTTGGTATTGACGCCTATATCAACCCGCGCAGCACCACTGTCAGCTCGATTTTGCGCCATATCCGCCACGGGCGCATTCGCGCGGTTTACTCGGTGGGGGATGGCGAGGCGGAGGTGATCGAGGCACAGGTGATGGGCACTTCGGCCCTGTCGGGCAAAACCATACGCGAGATCGACTGGCCCGAAGGCTCCAAGGTTGGCGCGGTGCAAAAAGGCAAAAGCCTGGTGGTGCCGCGCGGCGATACCAAGCTGGAGGAGGGGGATTCGCTGATTGTGTTTGCCCTTTCGGCGGATGTGCCGGGGGTTGAAAAGCTGTTTCAGGTCTCGCTGGATTTCTTTTGATTCATGAACGCCCTGCGCCAATATCCGCTATTTGTGCTGCTGATGATGATCGGTGCCCTGGCCATGCTGGTGCCCGCCGGCCATGCGGCAAGGCAGCAGGATTGGCTGACCGCACGGGTGTTTTTCCAGTATAGCATGCTGATTCTGACCCTGTCGGTGCTGATCGGCACCGCGATGATGAACCGCAAACCCCAAAATGTAGCCCGCTCCAACCTGATCACGCTGGTTTTGGGCTTTGCTCTGCTGCCTGCCTTTCTGGCGCTGCCGCTGGCCGAGCTGCGGCCTTCGCTCAGCTTTTTGCGCGCTTATTTTGAAATGCTGTCCAGCTTCACCACCACCGGGGCGACGCTGTTTGACGACCCGTTCCGCATATCGGAATCCCTGCACCTGTGGCGGGCAATCGCCAGCTGGCTGGGCGGATTCTTCATGCTGGTGGCGGCGATGTCGATCCTGGAGCCGATCAATGTTGGTGGGTTTGAGTTGCGAAAAACCATGCAGGCCCCCTCGGGCCTGCGCGCGCAGCAACTGGAGAATGACAAACGGATATTGCGCGCCGTCTACCTGCTTGGCCCGCCTTATTTTCTGTTTACCGCGCTGTTGGCGCTGCTGCTGATCTTTGCCGGCGAGCGGGTGTTCATTGCCACCATCCATGCGATGAGCACCCTTTCCACCAGTGCGATTTCGCCTGTATTAGGCATGGAGGGGGCGCAATCCGGGCTGCCGGGTGAAATGCTGATCGTGGTGTTTTTGATCTTTGCGGTCTCTTCCCGGATGATGACCCTGAACCTGCCCGGCGCCTTGCGCGGCATGCCCAAAGACCCGGAATTCCGGCTGATGTTGCTGGTGGTGGTCACGGTGCCACTGTTTTTGTTTGCCCGCCACTGGCTGGCGGCACTGGAGGTGCAGGCCGGGCAGAATGTCATTGCCGGGCTGAGCGCGCTTTGGGGGGCGTTTTTTACCACAGTTTCCTATTTGACAACCACCGGCTTTGAAAGCGCTTATTGGCACGAGGCGCAGCGCTGGTCGGGCCTTCGCACACCGGGGATATTGCTGCTGGGCCTGGCGGTGATGGGCGGCGGGGTGGCAACCACCGCGGGCGGGGTCAAGCTATTGCGGATATATTCGCTTTATC
>WFQA01000109.1 GCA_015487255.1 Paracoccaceae bacterium
CTGCCATTTTACCAGCAAAATCGGGTGCGCCTTGTATTTTGGGGCCAAAGCCGCCATATACCCGCAAATCAAACTTGATCGGTAGCCAGAATGCGCTCTAAATTTGCAATTATGTTTTTACTTGTGCTGGCCGCCTGCGCCCGGGCTGCCGCCCCGATGGAGGCCACGCTTTCCAGCTCCGGCTACACCCCGGCTGATCTCAACTGCCTGAGCGAAGCGCTTTACTTCGAGGCCCGTGGCACCACGGTTGAAGGCGAGCGCGCCGTGGGCGAGGTGATTCTGAACCGCGCGGCGGATGCCCGCTTTCCCGACACGATCTGCGGTGTGATCGACCAGCGCTATAACGGCACCTGCCAGTTCAGCTATCGCTGTGATTCCATCCCGAATGACCGGTTCAACGAGCCGGCCGCGCTGGCGCTTTCCCGCTCGATCGCCTTTGATCTGCTGGTTGATCGTGGCGAAGATATCACCAACGGTGCGCTGTTTTTCCATGCCGCCAGCATGCGGCCCGGCTGGTTTGCCACGCTTTCCAAACGCGGGCAATTTGGCGGAAATATCTTCTATCGCTGAGCCGGATAATTTGCTAAATCCTGCCCATGGCCAAACTCTATTTCAATTATTCAACCATGAACGCGGGCAAAAGCACCATCCTTTTGCAGGCCTCCTATAACTATAACGAAGGCGGGATGGATACCTATCTGATCACCGCCAGGCTTGATGACCGCGCTGGCGCGGGTAAAATCGCCAGCCGGATCGGCATTGATGCCCCGTCGGACCGCTTCGACCCGCAAAGTGATCTGTTTGAGATGATCCGCACGCGGCAGGGCAAGGGCAGGATCGCCTGTGTTTTTATCGACGAGGCGCAGTTTCTCAGCAAAGAGCAGGTCTGGCAACTGGCCCGCGCGGTGGATGACCTTGGCGTGCCGGTCATGTGCTATGGGCTGCGGGTGGATTTTATGGGAGAGCTGTTTCCCGGCTCGGCCGCCCTGCTGGCCTGGGCCGACGAAATGCGCGAGGTGCGCACCATTTGCCATTGCGGCAAAAAAGCCACCATGGTGGTGCGGCAAGATGAAAGCGGCCGGGTGCTGACCGGCGGCGAGCAGGTGCAGATCGGCGGCAACGAAAGTTATGTCTCGCTCTGCCGCCGCCACTGGCGCGAGGCGATCGGGCGTTAGCGCGCGGGCGTTTCGAGTCAAGCCAGCGCGCTTGCCCAGCGGTAGATCAGCGCCTTTTCCTGGGTTTTGGCCACATCACGCCAGCCCCTCGTGCCCAACGGGTGGTCCGCACCGGCAGGGATCACCCGCCTTGCCGCCGGATCGGCTGCAAACACTGCAAAGGCATAGCGGTTTTGGCCGTTTCTCTCGATATATCCAGCCAGCCCACGGCAGAAATCCAATGTGCCGCTCTTGGCCAATACCCTTATGCCCGGCAGCTCCACCCCGTCACCACGGGCATTTTCAAGCGTGACCTCGCGCAAGATCCCGTCCAGCCCGCGCTGGCTGCTTTGCGCGGCCAAAAAACCCGCCATCTCGCGGGCTGATATCCGGGACTGATAGCTCAACCCCGAATGATTAAACAGGTTTGGCCTGTTGGTGCCGGATTGCCGCGCCACCCAGCGCCCCATCGCCTGCGCCGAGGCCCGCAAGCTGCCAACCCGCCCCCCCGCCGCCTGTGTGGCGCTCAGCCCGAGCACCTCTGCGGTCAGGTTGTTTGACCAACGCAGCATATCGGTTTGAATCTGGCGCAGATCAGCGCTTAGCACCCGCCCCAGAACCGTGCCGCGCGGCACCCGTGTGGCAGGCGCGGCCTTGGGCAGGGCTATCCCCTGCCCTGCGGCCAACACCTGAAATACCTCGGCGGCATAAGTGGCCGGGGCGCGCACCGGCAACCAGCGCCCGCCGCCACGGCCAAGGGCGGCGCGGGCAACTGACCAATGCTCAACCCCGCCACGCCGCTCATAGCCATAGGCCGGGCCGGCGCGCGGCGAAAGGCTGATCCGCGCCACGCTCACCGCCGGTTTAACCAATTCAGAGCGCGCATCCATGCTTAGCCGATAGCCACCTCCCTCGCGCTTCCACTCAAAATACACCCGGTTATAATTCAGGTTCAGCCCGGATACGGTGGCGTTATACCCGGCCTGCACCGGCTGGCCTTCGTCTATCTGGCTGATCAGGGGCAGCACATTGCTGACCACATGAAACCGCCCCGATATACGCTGCAAACCCGCCGCTTTCGCCTGCATCACAAGCGCATTCAGATCATCGGTATCAAGCTGTGGATCACCGCCGCCGATCAGGTAAAGATCACCCGAAAGCGTGCCATTGCTCAGCTGGCCCGTTGCCAATAGCCGGGTTTCAAAGCGATAATCATTGCCAAGCGCGGCTTGGGCATAAAGCGCGGTCATGATCTTGCTGACCGAAGCCGGCGGCCGCGTCAGCGCCGGATTATGCCCCTCCAGCAACCGCCCGTTTTGCAGATCAAC
>WFQA01000110.1 GCA_015487255.1 Paracoccaceae bacterium
GATTTCCGGCTCCCTGGCCTTTGATCCGTCCTCGAAAACCCCCGCCATCCCGTCCGTCAGCCGATCCTTCCACTGCTTTATCTGGTTTTCGGGCGCACATCGTAAATCTGCGCCAGCTCCGCCAATGTCTGCTCGCCCTTCAGCGCCGCCAGCGCCACTTTGGCCTTAAATGCAGGGCTGTGATTGCGTCTCGGTCGTCTCGTCATAGTCTTCTCCTCTTTCCGGCAATATCGCCGATTTCGAGCAGAATATCCACTTATACCAACTGTTCAGTTTTCCCGAGCCACTTCAAAATGCAATAATTCCACCCCCGCGATAGCGGGGGGGCACCTCATTCGTCAATTGGTATTGCCACAGTATTCGTCGGCCCCAATTGCAAAAACCCCCAGCCTTTCGGCTGGGGGTTTTCAAATCCTTAACTTAGGCAATAGCCTACCAATCTTCGCGCGTAATCGTGCGGGTTTTTACCGGCAGTTTCATTGCGGCAAGGCGCAGGGCCTCTTTCGCGACGTCTTCTGATACACCGTCGATTTCAAACATCATCCGGCCGGGCTTTACTTTGCAAACCCAACGGTCAACAGAGCCTTTACCCTTACCCATCCGAACCTCAATAGGCTTGGCGGTTACGGGCACATCGGGGAAGATACGGATCCATACCCGGCCCTGGCGTTTCATGTGGCGGGTCATGGCGCGACGGGCGGATTCGATCTGGCGGGCAGATACCCGCTCCGGCTCGATCGCCTTCAGGCCATAGGTGCCGAAGTTCAGGTCAGTGCCGCCTTTGGCATTGCCATGAATGCGGCCCTTGAACTGCTTGCGGTGTTTTGTGCGCTTTGGTGAAAGCATAATAAAATCTCCTTACGAGAGGCTACATCCTCAGCGGCGCTGCGGACGCGGGCCTCCACCTTGCTGCATTTCGGCCAAACGGCGGTCACGGGCGGCGGGGTCATGTTCCATGATCTCGCCTTTGAAGATCCAGACCTTGATGCCGATAATACCATAAGCGGTGAGGCTTTCGGCATGGGCGTAATCAATGTCGGCCCGCAGGGTGTGGCGCGGCACGCGGCCCTCAGAATACCACTCCGTCCGTGCGATCTCGGCACCACCAAGGCGGCCCGCGATGTTGATACGAATACCAAGGGCACCCATACGCATGGCGTTTTGCACCGAGCGCTTCATGGCGCGGCGGAAAGACACCCGGCGCTCCAGCTGCTGCGCGATGTTCTCAGCCACCAAAGCGGCGTCGATATCGGGCTTGCGGACTTCAACAATGTTGAGGTGCAGCTCGCTATCGGTAAACGCCGCCAGCTTTTTGCGCAGCACTTCGATATCAGCGCCTTTTTTGCCGATAATCACACCGGGGCGGGCAGCGTGGATCGTAACGCGGCACTTGCGGTGCGGGCGCTCGATGATCACGCGGCTGATGCCGGCCTGGCTTGCGTTTTTCTTCACATAGTCGCGGATGGCGATGTCTTCATGCAGCAATTTGCCATACTCTTTACCTTCCGCATACCAGCGGCTTTCCCATGTGCGGTTGATCTGCATCCGCAGGCCAATTGGGTTAATCTTATGTCCCATTATGCTTGCTCCTCGGATGTTCTCTCGGTCACAACGATTGTCAGCTCGCTGAACGGCTTCAGGATCTTGCCAAAGCGGCCACGCGCACGCGGGCGGCCACGCTTGAGGGTGATGTTTTTGCCAACATAGGCCTCGGAAACGTAAAGCTCGTCCACATCCAACCCGTGGTTGTTTTCTGCATTGGCAATCGCCGATTGCAAGCATTTTTTCACGTCGCCCGCGATGCGTTTTTTGGAAAACGTCAGGTCGGTCAGCGCTTTTTCAACCGGTTTGTTGCGGATCATGGCCGCAACGAGGTTGAGCTTAATACCCGAGGTGCGGAGCATTTTGGTTTTGGCCATTGCCGAACCTTCCGCTACGCGGCGGGCGTTTTTCTTTTGTCCCATGATCTAGCCCCGCTTCGCTTTTTTGTCCGCCGCGTGCCCGTAATAGGTGCGCGTAGGAGAATATTCACCGAATTTCTGGCCGATCATGTCTTCGGTTACATTCACGGGAATGTGCTTGCGACCGTTATAAACGCCAAACGTCAGCCCAACGAACTGGGGCAGAATGGTCGAGCGGCGCGACCAGATTTTGATAACTTCATTACGGCCGGATTCGCGGCTGGCTTCGGCTTTTTTAAGCACATAGCCATCAACAAACGGGCCTTTCCATATAGAACGTGCCATATCTTAACGTCCCTTCTTCTTGGCGTGACGGGAACGCAGGATATATTTATCCGTTGTTTTGTTCGAGCGGGTTTTGGCACCCTTGGTTGGCTTACCCCAGGGCGTAACCGGATGGCGACCACCAGAGGTGCGGCCTTCACCGCCACCATGGGGGTGATCGACCGGGTTCATAACCACACCACGCACCGATGGGCGAATGCCCTTGTGGCGGTTGCGGCCAGCTTTACCAAGGTTCTGGTTGCCGTGATCAGGGTTGGAAACCGCACCAACGGTTGCCATGCATTCCTGACGCAGCAAGCGCAGCTCGCCGGATTTCAGGCGAATTTGCGCATAACCACCATCACGGCCAACAAACTGAGCGTAAGTGCCGGCAGCGCGTGCAATCTGCCCGCCTTTGCCCGGCTTCATCTCGATATTGTGGATGATCGTGCCGATCGGCATGCCGGAAAACGGCATGGCATTGCCCGGCTTTACATCACATTTAGCCGAAGCAATAATGCTGTCACCAACGGCCAGGCGCTGTGGCGCGAGGATATAGGCCTGGGTGCCGTCTTCATACTTGATCAGCGCGATAAACGCTGTCCGGTTCGGGTCATACTCAATGCGCTCGACCGTCGCTGGCACATCAAGCTTGTTGCGCTTGAAATCCACGATACGATACAGGCGCTTGGCCCCGCCGCCTTTGCGGCGCATGGTTATCCGTCCGGTATTGTTCCGGCCACCATGCTTGGTCAAACCCTCAGTGAGGGATTTGACCGGGCGGCCTTTCCAGAGTTCCGAACGGTCGATCAGAACCAGCCCGCGCTGGCCTGGCGTTGTCGGCTTATACGACTTCAATGCCATCTTACTGTCTTCCGTTTCTAAAAGTTAAAGGCCGGTTGTCACGTCGATGGTGTTACCCTCGACCAGTGTGACATAGGCTTTTTTCACGTCTTTACGCTTGCCGAGTTGCCCCTTGAAGCGCTTCACTTTACCCTTGGTGATCGTGGTGTTAACCGCTTTCACCTTGACATTAAAGAGGCTTTCAATCGCCTCTTTGATCTGGGGTTTGTTGGCATCGATCGCCACTTCAAAAACCACGGCGTTGTTTTCAGACGCCATTGTCGCTTTCTCGGTGATGATCGGACGACGGATCACGTCATACTGTTCAGCTTTAGTGCTCATGACAGGCGAGCCTCCAGTGCTTCAACGGCGGCTTTGGTGAGCACCAGCGTTCTGGATTTGAGAATGTCATAAACATTCGCACCCATGCTGGGCAGCACGTCAATGCCGTCAATGTTACGGGCGGCGCGGGCGAAACCCTCATCCACGGATGCCCCATCGATCACAAGCGCCTTGGTCCAGCCGAGCTTTTTCATTGCTGCGGCCAATTCCCTGGTCTTGCCATTTGCCAGTTCCGCGTTTTCGATCACGATCAGCTCACCGGCGCCGGCTTTGGCGCTCAGCGCGTGCTTGAGCCCAAGCGCGCGGAATTTTTTGGTCAGATCATGGGCGTGTGAACGCGGGGTCGGGCCTTTATAAACCCCGCCACCACGGAAAATCGGCGCCGAGCGCGCACCGTGGCGGGCGCCACCAGTGCCTTTTTGGCGATAGATCTTCTTGGTGGAATAGTCGGAGTCAGACCGGGTTTGCACAGAGTGCGTGCCCGCCTGGCGCTTGGCCAGTTGGTAGCGCACAACCCGGTGCAAAATGTCGGCGCGTGGTTCAAGGCCAAAGATCGCATCGTTGAGATCGATGGACCCGGCCTTGCCTGCGTCTAGTTTGATGACGTCGGTTTTCATTCCTCAGCGCCCCCTTCAGCGGTTTCAGCAGGTGCTTCAACGGCAGCAGCACGAATGGCCGCCGGCATTGGCAGGCCTTTGGGTGCTGCTTTTTTGACCGAATCCTTGATCGTCACCCAGCCACCTTTGGAGCCGGGAACCGCACCTTTGATCATCAGCAAACCACGCTCAGCATCGGTTTTGACCACTTGCAGGTTTTGCGTGGTTACCCGCACATCACCCATATGGCCAGCCATTTTCTTACCTTTGAAAACCTTGCCGGGATCTTGGCACTGGCCGGTAGAGCCGTGTGAACGATGCGAGATCGACACCCCGTGGCTGGCGCGCAGGCCTTTAAAATTGTGCCGCTTCATCGCACCGGCAAAACCTTTACCGATCGAGGTGCCGGCAATATCCACATATTGCCCCTCGAGGTAATGGTCGGCAGTGATTTCGGCCCCGACTTCGATCAGGTTTTCAGGCGAGACCCGAAACTCGGTGATCTTGCGCTTCGGCTCGACCTTGGCAGTGGCAAAATGCCCGCGCATGGCTTTGCTGGTGCGCTTGGCCTTGGCCACGCCCGCGCCGAGCTGAACGGCGGTGTAGCCATCCCGGTCAGCGGTGCGTTGCGATACAACCTGCACGTTTTCCATTTGCAGAACGGTCACAGGAATCTGCTCACCATCCTCCATAAACAACCGGGTCATGCCCAGTTTCTTGGCAATTACTCCAGAACGCATAATCTCGGCCCCCTAAAGCTTGATCTCGACATCCACACCAGCCGCGAGGTCGAGCTTCATCAGCGCGTCCACGGTCTGGGGGGTCGGGTCAACGATATCCAGCAGGCGTTTATGCGTGCGGATTTCAAATTGCTCACGGCTCTTCTTGTCCACGTGCGGGCCACGAAGAACAGTGAATTTCTCGATTTTATTCGGCAACGGGATCGGGCCGCGCACTTGCGCCCCTGTCCGCTTGGCAGTCGAGACGATCTCGGCTGTGCTGGCATCCAACACTCGAAAATCGAATGCCTTAAGCCGGATGCGTATATTTTGACTCTGCATCTCAAACGCCTCTCTTAGGCTAGCAGGTTACAAAAATCAGCGGCCGGGGAGCTTCCCCGGCCACCAGATGAGGCTCATCGATTACTCGATGATTTTTGATACAACGCCCGAGCCAACGGTGCGGCCGCCTTCACGGATAGCAAAGCGCAGGCCCTGCTCCATGGCGATCGGGTTGATCAGCTCAACGTTGAACTTCAGGTTGTCACCCGGCATTACCATTTCGGTGCCTTCGGGCAGCTCAACAGTGCCGGTCACGTCGGTGGTGCGGAAGTAAAATTGCGGACGATAGTTTTTGAAGAATGGCGTATGGCGGCCACCCTCTTCCTTCGTCAGAATGTAGACTTCACACTCAAACTTGGTGTGCGGAGTCACAGAGCCGGGCTTGACCAGAACCTGACCACGCTCAACGCCATCACGGTCGATCCCGCGCAGCAGCACGCCAACATTGTCGCCCGCTTCACCGCGATCAAGCAGTTTGCGGAACATTTCAACACCGGTACAGGTGGTTTTGGTGGTGTCGCGGATACCAACGATTTCGATCTCGTCACCCACATTGATCACGCCACGCTCAACACGCCCGGTCACAACCGTGCCACGGCCGGAAATCGAGAACACATCCTCGATCGGCATCAGGAAGGGCTGGTCGATCGCGCGCTCAGGGTCGGGGATGTAGCTATCCACGGCGGCCATCAGTTCAGCGATTTTCTGCTCGCCGATTTCAGGGTCGCGGCCTTCAAGCGCAGCCAGGGCCGAGCCGGCGATGATCGGAATATCATCACCCGGGTAGTCATACTCGCTCAGCAGCTCGCGGATTTCCATTTCCACCAGTTCCAGCAGCTCTTCATCGTCTACCTGGTCAACCTTGTTCATGAAAACAACCATATAGGGGATGCCAACCTGGCGGCCCAGCAGGATGTGCTCGCGGGTTTGTGGCATCGGGCCATCAGCGGCGTTAACCACCAGAATGGCGCCATCCATCTGCGCGGCGCCGGTGATCATGTTTTTCACATAGTCAGCGTGGCCGGGGCAATCAACGTGAGCATAGTGACGGTTCTCTGTCTCATACTCAACATGGGCGGTCGAAATGGTGATGCCGCGGGCTTTTTCCTCGGGTGCCGCGTCGATATCGGCATAATCCTGAAACTCACCAAATTGCTTGGTGATTGCTGCGGTCAGCGTGGTTTTCCCGTGGTCAACATGGCCGATTGTGCCAACGTTAACGTGGGTTTTATTACGTTCAAACTTTTCCTTACCCATAATAGGCCTCCTTGAATTGTAGGGCGGGGTTTAGCCCGCCATTAAGCGAATTTCTCCTGAATCTCTTTCGAGATCGCCATCGGAACTGCATCGTAGTGATCGAACTGCATGGTGAAGTTTGCCCGCCCCGAAGACATGGAGCGCAGCGTGTTGATATAGCCAAACATATTGGCCAGCGGCACGTTTGCGTCAATCGCAATCGCATTGCCGCGTGCTTCCTGCCCGCGCACCATACCCCGGCGCGAGGTCAGATCACCGATGATGCCACCGGTATACTCTTCAGGCGTAATTACTTCCACCTTCATAATCGGCTCAAGCAGCTTGGCGCCAGCCTTTTTGAGGCCCTCGCGCATACCGGCCCGCGCCGCGATTTCAAATGCCAGCACGCTGGAGTCCACATCGTGGTAAGCGCCGTCAATCAGGGCAACCCTGAAGTCAATCACCGGAAAGCCGGCCAGCGGCCCGCTATCCATCACCGACTGGATACCCTTTTCTACGCCCGGAATATATTCCTTGGGCACGTTACCACCAACAATTTTGGACTCAAAGGAGTAACCCTCGCCCGGCTCGGTCGGCGTGATAACCATTTTGACCCGCGCAAACTGCCCCGAACCACCGGACTGCTTCTTGTGGGTATAATCAACCTCAGCCTCATGGCTGATGGTCTCGCGATAAGCCACTTGCGGCTCACCGATATTGGCCTCGACCTTGAATTCGCGCTTCAGGCGGTCCACCAGGATATCGAGGTGCAATTCCCCCATACCCTTCATGATGGTCTGGCCAGATTCCTGATCGGTCTCCACCCGGAAAGACGGGTCTTCCGCCGCCAAACGGGCCAGGCCGGTTGACATCTTCTCCTGGTCAGCCTTGGTTTTTGGCTCCACGGCGATCTCGATCACCGGGTCGGGGAAGGTCATGGTTTCAAGCACAACCTGCTCGGAAGCCGAACAAAGCGTGTCACCGGTGGTGGTCTGCTTCAGGCCGGCCAGCGCGATGATATCACCGGCGAATGCTTCCGTGATTTCATCCCGGTCATTGGAGTGCATCATCATCATGCGGCCAATACGCTCTTTACGGCCCTTGGTCGAGTTGACAATACTGTCACCCTTGGTGAGTGTGCCCGAGTAAATCCGGGTAAAGGTCAGCGTGCCGACAAACGGGTCGTTCATGATCTTGAACGCCAGCGCCGAAAACGGCATATCATCATCCGCGCGACGCGGGATGTTGCGGGTCTCGGTCTCGTCACCCGGGGCAAAGCCCATGTAGTCAACCACGTCAAGCGGGCTTGGCAAAAAGTCGATCACCGCGTTGAGCAGCTGCTGAACACCTTTGTTTTTGAAAGCAGAGCCGGCAAGGATTGGCACAAACACCATATCCATGGTGCCCTTGCGGATCAGCTTGATCAGGGTTTCCTCATCCGGCTCATTGCCTTCAAGATAGGCCTCCATGGCGTCGTCATCCATTTCGACCGCCATTTCAATCATCTCGGCGCGCATTTCCTCGGCCTTGTCTTTCAGGCTGTCGCGAATCTCGCGCAACTCCCAGGTCGCGCCGAGGTCTTCGCCCAGATAAACCCATTCCTTCATGGTGATCAGGTCGATCGAGCCTTCCAACTCGGTCTCGGCTCCGATCGGCAGCTGAATCGGCATCGGGTTGCCGCCCACGCGGGTCTTGATCATCTCAACACAGTTAAAGAAATCCGCGCCGATTTTGTCCATTTTGTTGACAAAAACAATCCGCGGCACTTTATAGCGGTCAGCCTGGCGCCACACGGTTTCGGTCTGCGGCTCAACACCGGCATTGGCATCCAGAAGCGCAACCGCGCCATCAAGCACCGCCAATGAGCGCTCAACTTCAATGGTGAAGTCAACGTGGCCCGGCGTGTCGATGATATTCATCCGGTGCCGTGGGGAAAGCGGTGTTTTACCGTCTACCGTGCGCTCCCAGAAGGTGGTGGTCGCCGCCGAGGTAATGGTGATACCGCGCTCCTGCTCCTGCTCCATCCAGTCCATGGTGGCGGCACCGTCATGCACCTCGCCAATGTTGTGGGACTTGCCGGTGTAATACAGGATACGCTCGGTGCAGGTGGTTTTACCTGCATCAATATGCGCCATGATACCGAAATTGCGGTAACGCTCCAGTGGATACTCACGAGCCATTTTTAATTCCTTACCAGCGGTAATGGGAGAACGCTTTGTTGGCGTCCGCCATTTTATGGGTGTCTTCGCGTTTTTTCACGGCAGAGCCGCGGGTATTGACCGCATCGAGAAGCTCACCGGCAAGGCGCTCTTCCATGGTGTTTTCATTGCGTGCGCGCGAGGCATTGATCAGCCAGCGAATGGCCAGCGCCTCCTGGCGGATCGGGCGAACCTCGACCGGCACCTGATAGGTGGCACCACCAACCCGGCGGGAGCGAACCTCGACCGACGGTTTGATATTTTCCAGCGCTTCGTGAAATGCCTCGATCGGCTCGCGCTTCAGCTTTTCCTCAACCCGGCTCAGCGCGCCATAAACAATGCGCTCGGCTGCGGATTTCTTACCATCCAGCATCAGGTTATTCATGAACTTCGTCAGAATCTTATCGCCATATTTGGCATCTGGCAAAATTTCGCGTTTCTCGGCACTATGGCGACGGGACATATCTGTGTCTCCCTATTTAGGACGCTTGGCGCCGTATTTCGAACGACGCTGGCGGCGGTCTTTCACGCCCTGCGTATCCAAAACACCGCGAAGGATGTGGTAACGAACGCCCGGGAGGTCTTTCACACGACCACCGCGGATCAACACAACCGAATGCTCTTGCAGGTTGTGGCTCTCGCCGGGGATGTAGGAAATAACCTCAAAACCGTTGGTCAGGCGCACTTTGGCCACCTTACGCATCGCGGAGTTCGGCTTTTTCGGTGTGGTTGTGTAGACACGCGTGCACACGCCGCGCTTCTGCGGGCATGCCTGCAGGTGCATCGACTTCTGGCGCTTTACTTTAGGCTGCCGCGGTTTGCGGATCAGCTGCTGGATCGTTGGCATACAGTTTTTACCCCGTTCAACCCGTTTCAATACTTACAACACCTTGCGCCGAATGCACAAAATGCCAAATACCGCCCGCGGACAATGGTTGCCGTCCGGCGCGGTGGAATTCCAGAGGAGCGAGGCGTGAACCCGGCTCATGACCGCCAAATTGTGGCTTGTATCGGAATCAGTTAACTTACCTCTCCCGAGCGGGCGGAAAATAGGAAGGTTGGGGGGAGATGTCAACAGGCAAATTTTGGCAAATTTTTCATTTAAAGCGTTTTGCGTTTTATCTGAACCACCTGTCGGTTTTACCACTGAGGCAGTGATTGTGAAACAATCGCGTTCAATGGTAAAACCGATTCAAATCAAACGCAAAACGCCTCAGTGCCAAAAGCCATATGGGCATTTGCATGACCTTATCCGTTTGCCCTGATGGTTTCAACACCAGCCAAACCTATGGTTTCATTTTGATGGCCACATCCTTCAATTCGCGCAAAAACTGCTGCACCTCGCCAGCCAGCCCGCTGCGCTCAAAAAGCCGCAGGGTTT
This sequence comes from Paracoccaceae bacterium, assembly GCA_015487255.1. GTDB lineage: Bacteria > Pseudomonadota > Alphaproteobacteria > Rhodobacterales > Rhodobacteraceae > UBA3077. The sequence goes on from WFQA01000110.1 coordinate 9,883, forward strand.
GGCTTGTCCAGCCGGTATCGGGCTGCAATCCGGCCTTCAGCCGTGCCAGTTCCTGCTTTTGTGGCTCAGAAAGCGGCAGCCCGCCAGCCGTTTGCAGCAGCAAAAGCAGCTCATGCACCTGACGCATCTGCGCAAAGGCTTGCAACATCGGGGCCAACAGCGTCGGGGTATTGCGCCAGTTCTGCCCGGCAAATACCTGCTGCACCACCCGCTGCCCGGCCCCCAGGCAGTCATATTGCACACAGCCCGCAAACCCGGCTTCAGGCAGGCGGCCATGGATGCCACAGCGAAAATCAGGTTGCAGCTCGGGGCAGGCCTGCCCGGCGGCTTTGTCAAAGCCAAACATATCGCCCTTGTCAAAGGCCAGGGCAACGCAGCACAGCGCGGCGCAATTTTCGCAATCACCCTTTAGCTCAACCATTGCCCCTCCGGCAAAAAGCCCGCCAACAGGCGGGCTTTTATATCGTTTATTCGTCACCCTGCGCCGGCTGCTCCCCTGGCGGCTCGTCGCTGGCCATTTCCAGCTCGCCGGCAATCGCCGCCTCGGCCTGGCGCTGCTCTATGATCGCCTGATCACGGGCCTGCGCCACCCGCTTGAGGTCATGGGTCGCGCCCCCCGTGCCCGCCGGGATAAGCCGCCCGACGATCACGTTTTCCTTCAGGCCGATCAGCTTATCGCGCTTGCCCTGAGTGGCAGCCTCGGTCAGCACGCGGGTGGTCTCCTGGAAGGAC
>WFQA01000111.1 GCA_015487255.1 Paracoccaceae bacterium
CAGCCAGCCCTGATGGGTGAAATAGTGGTTTTCAATGCGGGCAAAAGCGCGGGCGTGGCGCGCGCCGGGGCCACGGATCTTGCCGTCTGAAACCAAAGTCGCAAGGGTGTTTTCCCAGCCGGTCCAGATACGGGCGGCCTGCTCGGCCTTAGCGGCATCATCACCAAACAGCCGCTTGTGATAGGCCTTGATCAGGTCACCCTGCTCACTGGCGGGGATCAACCCTTTGAAAAGCGCCCATGCCTCGGGCCAGAACCGCCCGGCCCCACCGCCATAAAACCAGTCCAGCTCGGCACGCGTCAGGGTAAACACCCCGCGCAGCACCATGGCCTGCACCCGCGCAGGGTGGCTCTGTGCGTATAGCAAGGCAAGCGTCGCCCCCCATGAGCCGCCAAACACCACCCATTTGTCAACCTTCATCCGCTGCCGGATGCGCTCGATATCGGCCACCAGATCCCATGTGGTGTTGTTTTCAACGGAGGCATGCGGGGTCGAGCGCCCGCAGCCGCGCTGGTCAAACAGGATGGCGCGGTATTTATCGGGGTCAAAATAGCGCCGCATGGAGGGGCTGCACCCGCCCCCCGGCCCGCCATGCAACACCACCACCGGAATGCCGCGCGGGTTGCCCGATTGCTCCACATAAAGCCGGTGGCCATCGCTGACCTCTATCTGCTCAGACATATACGGCTCTCGATGCGCATGGAGCCGGGCGCGGCTGGCTTGTGGGCTGGTATGTTCGGGCATTTGGTGGCACAATCCGGGTTAGGCTTTTTTGCAGCATGGCAGGTTGAGAAGATGAGTGCAACGGAATCCAGAAATACGGTCGACTTGGGCGAGGTGGCCAAATTCGAAGCGATGGCGGCTGAATGGTGGGATCCGGTGGGCAAATTCAAGCCGCTGCACATGCTCAACCCAACCCGGCTTGAATATATTGTTGACCAGATCGCCGCCGAGTTTGGCCGGGACCGCAGCAGCCTGAAACCCTTTGAGGGGCTGCGCCTGCTTGATATCGGCTGCGGCGGCGGGATGCTCTCGGAGCCAATGGCGCGGCTCGGGGCGGCTGTGGTCGGGGCGGATGCGGCAGCGGGCAATATCGCGGTGGCACAGATACATGCCAAGCAATCGGGGCTGGAAATTGACTACCGCAACACCATGGCCGAAGCGCTGGTGGATGAGGGCGAGCGCTTTGACGTGATCCTGAACATGGAGGTGATCGAGCATGTGGCGGACCCGCAGGTGTTTCTCAAAGCCTGCGCGGCGCTCTTGAAGCCCGGCGGGCAGATGATCTGCTCCACCATCAACCGCAACGCCAAAAGCTATTTGGTGGCAATTGTTGGCGCGGAGCGGGTGATGCGCTGGCTGCCGGTGGGCACCCATGAGTGGGACAGGTTCATCACCCCCGATGAATTGTCCGGGCTGATTGAAAAAGCCGGGCTGGAAATGGTGGACAAGAAGGGTTTTGTGTTTAACCCGCTATTGTGGAGCTGGTCGCTTTCGGAGCGGGATCTTTCGGTTAATTATGTAACGACAATTGTGAAAGCAGGTTAGATTCGGCTTGATTCAGGCGAGGTTATTATGGCCATGCGCAAATATCGAATTTTCAGGCAAATATTTGCGGGTTTACTGTTTGCCTGGCTGGGCGGTCTGGGTCAGGCCGGCACGGTCAGCTTTTCCCCCTCCGGGCAGGGTTTCCCCAACCCCGAGCGCGGGTTTTGGTATTTTATCGCCGATGATTTTGCCGATATGGCGCAGGAAGACGCCAACTGGGTGCGCGACCAGGGGCAAGGGTTGGCTATGCCATGGCTTTGCTCAAGGATTACCGCAACCGGCCTTGACCAGATCGCCAGGGCACGCCACATTGTTGACGCTGTGCGCGATGTGGCCCCCGATACCATCACCACACAAACAACGACACAGGCTGAGATATCCATACGCAACACGGGCTGAGCACGCCTGCACCGCCCTCGACCGCTGCCCCGAATCCCTCACTAAGGCTGGCATATGATCCGGCTTTTGCAATACGGTTTGCCAATGAAAACAACGTAATGCACGATTTTCACTGGGATTGCCCATATGGCTGGAATGACCCTGACCATGTCGCAGACCAGAGCAACCCAATAGAACAACGCCAACTCCAAGCACCCTGCAAGCGAAGCGCCGCACGCGCCGACAAGGTGGCCCGAAGGGTCGCCGCGGAGGCGCGCGCCGCAGCGCTGCAGTAAAATATCCCAATGTTGCATCAAGCGGCACCGGTGGCATTTTTGAAGAGGCCTTCAAAAATGGGAATCGCGACGCCTCTGCCTCGCTTCGTTCGGCAAGGGGGGCTGTCATCACACAAAAGCGCAATCCGAAAAACTGGAACCGGGTTTCAGAATAAATTGCACGCAATAATCAAATACCCACCCCTGAGTATTTGGCAAAGAAAGAAATCTTGACGGTTTTGGCCGGCTAGGGCAGATTAAGGCGGCAACCTTATGGGCGCTGAGCGCGGCACACTTTTTGAGTGGCAACCGCGGCGCTGGCCCCGTTGGTGTATTGGGTTGTCACATATCTTGCGGGG
>WFQA01000112.1 GCA_015487255.1 Paracoccaceae bacterium
ATCCACCACCGTCACCCCGTCAAACACCCGGGTAATATTTTGCAATTCAAGTTTTGGGGTCACAGGATTTCCCTCAAGGCCTCCCCCCAATTAGCAAGCAGATCTCCGCCTAGCAACAGCTAGTTCCAGCGGCAGCCGCCCGGTCAAACGGCATCCCGCCACCACAACCGGCAAAAATGCCGTGATGGGTTGTGAAATCTCCGTCAAACTCGAAATATGGCGCAAAGCGGCTCTCGGCCAGCATCCGGTAGGTATTGCCACACACCGCCACCTCTTGCCCGGCGGCAAAAACATGCCCCTTGTCGAGCACGAATTCCGCCCCGCCATTGGGCATGGTGCCTTTATAGGTCACGCGCTGGCCATAATCTTCGCAATCCGACTCCAGCCCTTCCAGCTTGAACAGCCGGTAAGTGGCGGAATGAAAGCCGATATCCCCGAGCTTTACCTCAATTTCAGGGTTTTCAATGCTCAAAACCCGGTCCTCCACCAAACGCGGGTCCGCAAACCCGGCCGCTTTGGCAAGGCTGATAAAATCGTTCCAGTAAAGCGCGCCCGAGAGGCATTCACCATAAAGCACCGGGTCCTGCAGCAGCGCGGCGGGCACCCGCCGGTCGGCATAAACATCCGAGAAATAAAGCTCGCCACCGGGTTTGAGCAGCCGAAACGCCTCGCGCAACACAGCGGGTTTGTCGGGCGAAAGGTTGATCACGCAGTTGGAAACGATGATATCAAAGCTTTCATCCGCCAGCCCCAATTCGCCGAGCTTTTCGATATAGCCGTTATGAAACACGGTATTGGGCGCGCCGTGGCCAAAGGCTGCGGCATGAAATGCCCGATGACGGCGCGCCACCGCAAGCTGTTCGTTGGTCATATCCACCCCGACCACCGAACCATGCGCACCAACCAGCCCCGAAAGCGCATAAACATCCCGCCCCGAGCCACAGCCAAGGTCGAGCACATCCATGCCCTCAAGCACCATCGGTGCCACCAGCCCGCAGCCGTAATATTTTTCGCTGACCTCGGGGTGAATCTTACCCAAAACCTCGCGCAGATAGGCAGGCACATCATCCGGTGTGCAGCAGGCATTGGTCTGCAAATCATCCGAGCCTTGCAGCACCTTGCCGTAATAGTCTTTTACATCATCATGTTTCATGTCAGCTCAAACTCCTGCTCAGCAAATTTTTGCCCGTTCACCTGCATATAGATCAAATGCGTGCCGGGAAAATGTTTAAATGTCGTCGATTGCTTCAAAAACCTGTGTTTCTTGCCGAGCCGCACCCGCTCGCCCTTCTTCACATCCAGCTTCTTGAGCTTGAAAACCCTGGGCCGCCGCCCCCCGTTGGCCTTCACAAACTCGATCACATAATCCACCATCAAGCGCTCGTCCTGTGCCGCCTCGATCTCCACCTCCAGCGCCCCGGTCTCACCGATCTCCAGCTTCTCCGCAAAAACCAGCCCAACCGAAATATCCGGCGCCGCCCGGTAGCCAAGCCGCGCCAGCGCGCCCCCATGCCCTTTTTTGACCAGGGTGCGCAGCGCATGACGCTCCATCCAGTCCAGCTCCGCCACCGCCTGCTGCCCGGCCCTGCGCCAGCGGCCCAGCGTGGCCAGCACCAGTTCTGGGTCTTTTTTGCTGATATCGTTCAGATGGTTGGCCACCGAGCGGGTCACAAACCGCGCCCGGTCCTTATAAAGCTCATCGAGCAGTTCGATCGGCTCATCCAGCGCCAGCCCCACCTTCACCCCCCAGGGCAGCACCGGTCGGGTGCCTTCGCTGGCCAGGCGGCGCACATGGTAGTTTTCATCCCGCGCCCATTCCCGCATCGCCTGCATGGTGGCTTCCGGATGCGCATTCAAAAAATGCCGGATGTCAAACTCCACCGAAAACCGCTTGGTCAGTTCCTTCATCAGCGGCAGGGCGATATCCGGCATATCCAGCCCGCGCAGCGCCACATAGGCCCCAAGCGGCGCCATAATAAAATCTCCAAAATCATCATCGCTCAAAGACGGGTCCAGCGGTGGCGGCAGCGCGGCCAGAATCACCCTGCGCGCAGCGGCAAAATCCTCGGGAAGCTGCCTGTCCAGACAGATGGCCATATGCCTGATCCGCGCCATCAATTCCAGTTGTGGCAGCTCGGCCATCACCTCGCGCACAAAGCCCGCACCATCAATCGAGCCACCAAACAGCCCGGCAAAATACCGCACCTTACCTTCATTGAAAAGCTGGTCCTTCAGGCTGTGCCCGCGATTGCCACTCATAAGGCCAGCCAGTATTTATAGGCCATCCACCAAAGCGCCGCCGCCACCGCCAAAACCAGCAAAATGCCAACCCAGCGCCAACCCCCCACCACCTTTGCCCGCCATCCGGTTTGCACGACCGCAGGCAGCAGCGCGCTGACATAAAGCGCATAAACCAGCGCAAAAGCCAAAAACAACGCCCCCATCAGCGCCGGGGCCAGCATCTCCACCGCCAAAGCAATCACAAACCCGACCGGCACCAGAATAAACGCCGGCCCGAACACCCCACCAAAAAACGTATCGCCAAAAGAGAGCCGCCCCCGCCAAAGCGCCACAAACCAGCGCGGCGAATAATATCGCGGTTTTATCGCCTTGTCAGAAGGTTGCATTCACCGCCCCTCCATCAAGCAGAATATTCTGGCCAACGATATACCCGGCCTTTTGGGAGCACAAAAACGCACACATCGCGCCGAATTCCTCCGAAGTGCCATACCGCCCCGCCGGAATCGTCGCCGCGCGCTGCGCTTTGGCCTCCTCCAGCGTAATCCCCTGTGCCGCCACCACGCTTTGATCAAGGCTCATCGCCCGGTCGGTGGCATGAATGCCCGGCAACAGGTTGTTGATATTCACCCCGCTGCCAGCCACCTGCCGCGAAGTGCCCCCGACATAGCCCGTAAGCCCCGCGCGGGCCGAATTTGACAAGCCCAGCACCGCAATCGGCGATTTCACCGATTGCGAGGTGATATTCACCACCCGCCCCCAGCCTTTATCCATCATGCCGGGCAACACCGCTTTCATCATCGCAATCGGGGCCAGCATATTGGCATCCAGCGCCTTGATAAAATCCTCCCGCTCCCAGTCATGCCACATGCCCGGCGGCGGCCCACCTGCATTATTGACCAGAATATCGGGGGCGGGCATCGCGGCCAACACCTTGGCGCGGCCTTCTTCGGTGGTAATATCCGCCGCCACCGGTGTGACCTTCACGCCATATTTCCCAGCGATCTCGCGCGCCGCCTCGCGCAAAACCCCATCGCTGCGGGCATTGATCACCAGATCAACCCCGGCCTCGGCCAAAGCCTCGGCACAGCCGCGCCCCAGCCCTTTTGAAGCCGCACAGACAATCGCCTGCTTACCTTTAATACCCAAATCCATAAGACTCTCCTGATTCCGTTTGCCAAAGCCTATCCCAGCCATCTGCGCGACACCAGCCCGCCACAAGCGCTATCTTTGCCGCGCGGCGCGTATAATATCTCTCAGCACCCACAACCGCAGACGCGCCGCTATGGTTTTCAAACACGCTAATCTTGCCCTCTTTCAACTGCTGATCTATACCGCCCCCATGAACAACATTTCCCTCCTTCCGCCCGAAATCGCCCGCCGCCGCACCTTTGCCATCATCTCGCACCCCGATGCGGGCAAAACCACGCTGACGGAAAAATTCCTGCTGTTTGGCGGCGCCATTCAAATGGCCGGGCAAGTGCGCGCCAAAGGCGATGCCCGCCGCTCGCGCTCCGATTTCATGCAGATGGAAAAAGACCGGGGAATATCGGTCTCCGCCTCTGCAATGTCGTTTGAATTCAAGGATTTCTGGTTCAATCTGGTAGACACCCCCGGCCACTCCGATTTTTCAGAGGACACCTACCGCACCCTCACCGCCGTTGACGCGGCCGTGATGGTGATCGACGGCGCCAAAGGCGTGGAAAGCCAAACCCAGAAGCTGTTTGAGGTCTGCCGCTTGCGCGACCTGCCGATCCTGACATTCTGTAACAAGATGGACCGTGAAAGCCGCGACATTCTTGATATCATTGATGAAATTCAAGAAAACCTCGCCATTGACGTTGCCCCGATCACCTGGCCCATCGGTATGGGCCGCGAGTTCATCGGCTGTTACGACATCCTCAATGACCGCCTGGAACTGATGGACCGCGCCGACCGCAACGTGGTGGCCGAAAGCATTAAAATCAACGGGTTGGATGATCCGGCTATTGAAGAACACGTCGCGCCCGACCTGCTCGAAAAGCTGCGCGAGGACCTCGAAATGGTGCGCGAATTGCTCCCGCCTTTTGATCGCGAGGCATTTTTGCAAGGCACGCAAACCCCGATCTGGTTTGGCTCGGCGATCAACTCTTTTGGTGTGCAGGAGCTGATGGACGGCATCGCCAATTACGGCCCCGAGCCACAGGTGCGCCCCGGCACGCCGCGCGCCATTTCCCCTTCTGAATCAAAAGTTTCCGGCTTTGTCTTCAAGGTTCAGGCGAATATGGACCCAAAGCACCGCGACCGCGTTGCCTTTGTGCGGCTGTGCTCTGGCCATTTCAAGCGCGGCATGAAGCTCAAGCATATCCGCTCGGGCAAGCAGATGAGCATCTCCAACCCTGTGCTGTTTTTGGCCAATGACCGCGAGTTGGCCGAAGACGCATGGGCAGGCGACATCATGGGCATTCCCAACCACGGCCAGCTGCGCATCGGCGATAGCCTGACCGAGGGCGAGGCGATCCGCTTTACCGGCATCCCCAGCTTTGCCCCCGAGCTGCTGCAATCGGTGCGCGCACTTGACCCGCTCAAATCCAAACATCTGGAAAAGGCGCTGTCCCAATTCGCCGAGGAAGGCGCGAGCAAGGTTTTCAAGCCGATGATCGGCTCGGGCTGGATTGTCGGTGTGGTGGGGGCGCTGCAATTTGAGGTGCTGGCCAGCCGGATCGAGCTAGAATACGGGCTGCCGGTGCGCTTTGAAGCCACGCAATACCAATCCGCCCGCTGGATCAACGGGCCGCAGGATAAGGTGGAGGCCTTCATCAATGCCAATAAAGGCCAATGCTCGACTGACCATGACGGCGACCCGGTATTTTTGACCCGCCTGCAATGGGATATCGACCGGGTGGAACGCGACTACCCGGATTTAAAGCTGACGGCGACCAAAGAGATGCAGGTGTAATAATGCGGCTGGCTGATCTGAAAAACTCGCCACCCAACTTTTCCAGTGCCAAAATCGCGTTGATCCATGATCACCAAATTCTGGTTTATGAGCGTGATAATTTTCCATACATCCCTTACCCCGGTTTTATTGATTTACCCGGCGGCGGGCGGGAGAATAACGAAACTGCGTTTTCGTGTATCATCCGTGAGGTTAACGAGGAGTTTGGCATTTTGCTTTCTCCCGCAAATATCAGCTATGTAAGTCTCTACCCAAGTGGCCAGCACAAAGGCAAATTAAGTGTATTTTTCGCTGGTTCAATTTCGCCGGAAATGATCTCCGCAATCAATTTTGGTAATGAAGGCCACAGTTGGCGTATGATGCCTATGCGTGACTTTTTATCCAACCCAAACGTTGTGCCTGCTTATGTGGCCCGCACAAAAACATATTTGAAAGCAAACAGTCAAAGGAAACCGTAGGGTGCGTGGTCCTCCACGCACCGATTGGTGGGTTCAAACCCCCACTGGATCAACCGGCCTCAGGACAAAGTGGATGCTTTCACCAATGCCAATGAAGGCCAATACTCGACCGACCACGACGGCGACCAAAGAGATGCATACGTAAACGTGATGGCTGCATTGATCGAAATCATTGAAATCCCAAACCCGTCTGAATAGCTTCAGCCAAATTTCATTTTTTGCGGAGACCCACAGCATGAACCTCACCCGACGCTCCCTCCTGGCAAGCGCCTCCGCGCTGGCGGTAATGCCAAAATTCGCGCTTGGCAATGAAGATACAGAGGTGCTGGAGGCCCGCCCCGGCGCGGTATCGCTGGTTTCGGATGAGTTCCCCGCAACCGAGGTCTGGACCTATAATGGCGAAGTGCCCGGCCCGGAGATCCGCGTGGCGCAAGGGGCGCGCATCAAGCGCAGGCTGGTCAACAGCCTTGAGCAGCCCACCACCATCCACTGGCACGGGGTGCGGATAGAAAACGCCATGGACGGCGTGCCGGGGGTGACACAGGATGCGGTGCAACCCGGCGGTGAATTCTTCTATGATTTTGAGGTGCCGGATGCCGGAACCTATTGGTATCACTCCCATTTCAACACCACCGAGCAAATATCGCGCGGGCTTTATGGCGCGCTGATCGTTGAGGAGCCAAACCCGCCGGAGGTGGACCATGACATCACCGTGGTGGTTGATGACTGGCGGCTGGGCCAGGATGCCCAGATCGACCCGGATTTCAGCCAGATCCATGATTGGTCCCATGCCGGGCGGCTTGGTAATTTTTTGAAAGCCACCCTCACCCCCGCCCTTGCGGAGGTAAAGCAAAACCAGCGCCTGCGCTTGCGTTTTATCTGTGTGGCAACCGACCGGGTGATGCAGGTTGCCATGACAGGCATGCAGGGCAAGGTGGTGGCGCTGGACGGCATGCCGTTGGCCGTGCCCACCCCGGCCGGGGTCCTCACCCTTGGCCCGGCCCAGCGCGCCGATGTGATTGTGGATGTGACGGGCGAGCCGGGCGGCGAGGCGGTGATCGGCTTTGTTGGCCGCGAGGGGAATATCACTTTGGCCAGCCTTGCAATCACCGGTCAGGCCAGCCTTGCCAGCCGGGGGGATATACCCGTTTTGCGGCAGAACCCGATCAAGCAGCTTGACCCGCTTAATGGGGCCAAGATTGCCGAGCTTAAAATGGAAGGCGGGGCGATGGGCAGCCTGAAGCAGGGGATCTACAAGGGCGAGATGATGAGCATCGACAAGCTGATAGAGAACCAGCAGATCTGGACCTTCAACGGCGTTGCCGGCATGCCCGACGCGCCACTGGCCGAGGTGGCCTTGGGCGAAACCCTGCGCATTCCGATCATCAACGACACCGCCTTTGCCCATGCCCTGCACCTGCACGGCATGCATTTTCAGGAGGTCATGCCCGATGGCAGCTTTGGCCCATTGCGCGACACTATTTTGCTTCTGCGCCAGGAGCGGCGCGAAATCGCCTTTACCGCCAGCAACCCGGGGGATTGGGTTTTCCATTGCCATATGCTATCGCATCAGAAGTCTGGCATGATCACATGGGTAAAGGTAACAGCATGAAGGTA
>WFQA01000113.1 GCA_015487255.1 Paracoccaceae bacterium
CGCGGCATCGGGATTGCGCTGAAAATCGAGGACGGCCACCACCGCGCCTCGGAAGCGGTGATGGCGGCATTGCTGGTGCGCCTCGGGGTGGTGGAAGCAGCAAACCCGCGGGTGGCGCAATACCTGCACCGCCCCCTGACCAACCGGCGCGGCATAAAGGCGGGTGCGTTTGTTGTGGCAAACGAGGTCTATGCCCAAGGCAAGCCACTTTAGCCATATCTGATGATTGCTATTGGGGTTTTGAGCGGGAGCGCCTATATTAAGGGCAGGAGGTCGAGATGGAAAAACATGGCGACGGCCCCTTTGGTTTCCCAAAAACCGTGCGGGGTATGGATTTTTTCAGCACCGACAGGCTGTTGCAGGGCTTTTTGCGGCAAAGCGCCCCCGGCCTTTTGCAGCGGCGGCAGGCGGCGCTGGCCAATTTTGGCCATTTTTGCGGCACCGAGCTGGATGAGCAGGCGGAATACAGTGACCGCATCCACCCTCCGGTCTGGAAGGCCATGCCCGAGGATCTCGCCCGGCCCGGTGTGCGGCGCGGTAAGGTCTATTTCAACCGGCGCTATGAGGATTGCCATCAGGAGGTTTATCGCCATGGTTTTATAAACCATGCTTTTGATGCGGATAACCCCGAGCCGCATCTCTATGCTTTTGTGGCGCAATATCTGATCTCGCAGGCTGATATTTCCATCGGTTGCCCCTTTGCCATGACCCACCCGGTGGCGATGGTGGTGGCGCGTTATGCACCCGAGGCCGTGAAGGCACGGTTTTTGCACGAATCCACCCGTGCCGACGGGCAGACCAAAACCGGCGGCACATGGGCCACCGAAAAACACAGCGGCAGCGATGTTGGCGGCACCGAAACCGTGGCCAGCTACCAAAAGGATGGCACGGTGCGGCTGCAAGGGCAAAAATGGTTTGCCTCCAACGCGGATTCGGGGCTGGTGGTGGCCACCGCCCGCCCCGAAGGTGCGCCCAAAGGCGGCAAGGGGCTGGGGCTTTACCTTGTGCCCAGCCATGTGGATGCAGACTGGCGCAAGCAAAACGATTACGAAATAACCAGCCTGAAGGAAAAGCTCGGCACCCGTGCGCTGGCCACCGGAGAAATTGATCTGAACGGGGCCTTGGCCTATGAGATCGCCCCGCCGCCAGACGGGCTGCGGGTGATGATGGAGGCGCTGGGCTGCTCTCGGGTGCATAACGCCATGGCCGCCGCCGGGGTGATGCGCCGCGCCTTGAACGAGGCCCTGAGCTGGGCCAGCAACCGCGAGACCTTTGGCCAAAAGCTGATCACCCGGCCCATGGTGCAAAAGCGCATCATCGAGCTGGCGGTCGAGTGGATGGCGGGCAGCGCCATGGCTTTTGAGGCGGCGCATTGCTTTGACGAGGCCACAAAAGGGGCTGACGCCTATATCTGGTCGCGCATTGTGACCGCGCTGGCAAAATACAAAACCGCCGAGCAGGCGGTATGGTGCGCGCAAAAGGCGCTGAGCCTAGTGGCGGGCAATGGCTATACCGAAGATTACCCGACCGCGCGGCAGTTTCGCGATGCCATGGTGCTGCCGGTCTGGGAAGGCCCCGAGCAAATTCAGGCGCTGGAACTGATGCGCATGATCGCGGGCAAAGAGCCGGGCGACAGAGTGTTTTTCGACCATCTCACCCAGATCATCACCGAACTTGACACCGCCGGCATGCAGGCTGAAAAAGACCGGCTGGCACATCTGGCCGAGGCGCTGGCGCAGTCATTTATGGAATTGCGGGCAAACCCGGCGCAGATCGAGCAGGTTGCCGATGTGTTTTTGCACAATATGGCCGATATTCTGAGCTATGCCCTGTTGTGCCGGGATGCCGCGCGGGAGCAAAAGGGCGATGCGGGCCAGATCAGGCTTTTGGTATGTGGGCATTATCACGATAATCTCTGGAACCGCGCCGCAACCCCCAGCCTCACCCCATCCCCGCTGCTTGTGCGCTTTGGCACTCTGATGCACGAAGTTTATCAGCTCGATTAACCGGCCGGCTCTGGCATTATGGCCCGCAGCCCCATATATCAAACCACGAAGCATTTGGAGAGTGTGATGAGCGACAGGCAGGATTTTCCCGGTTGGCATGGCACCACGATTGTGGGGGTGCGCAAAGGTGGCAAGGTAGTGATCGCCGGCGACGGGCAGGTAAGCCTTGGCAATACGGTGATCAAAGGCTCGGCGCGCAAGGTGCGGCGGATATCGCCGGGCGGGCATGAGGTGATTTGCGGTTTTGCCGGCTCTACGGCGGATGCGTTTACGCTTTTGGAGCGTCTGGAGGCCAAGTTGGAGGCCTCGCCGGGGCAATTGCTGCGCGCCAGTGTTGAGCTGGCCAAAGATTGGCGCACCGATAAATACCTGAAAAACCTTGAGGCGATGCTGATTGTCAGTGACGGCTCGGACCTGTTTATCATCACAGGGGCTGGCGATGTGCTGGAGCCGGAAAACGATATCGCCGCGGTTGGCTCGGGCGGCAATTTTGCCCTGGCCGCAGCCCGGGCGATGATGGATACCGAGCGCGATGCCGAGGCCATTGCCCGGCGCGCGCTGGAAATTGCCGCCGAGATTTGTGTGTTTACCAATGGCAATATGGTGGTGGAGGCGCTGGATGGCTGATTTCCATATGGACGACATTCGCGCGGCGGTGGCGGCCAATGTGATAACCGAGGAACAGGCGGCGCGGCTCAAGGTCTTTGCTGAGAGCCGCCAAGGCTACCGCATTCATATGCCCGATGATGACGAACCGTTTGAGCTGTTCAAAGGTTTTGCCGAAATTTTCGTGACCGTGGGCCTTGGCATGCTGTTTAGCGGCATCATGGTGATGGTGGCGTTTTGGGGCAATTTCTCCACCGTGCCATTTATGGGGGCCTTGCTGGCCTTTGGCTTTGCCTTTTACTTCACCAAAAAGCGGCGGATGAACCTGCCGAGTATCTGGCTGGCCAGTGTTTTTGCCGGAAACCTCGCAATATTCACCGGCTATCTGGTGTTTGACCCGCTCAGCCCGTCGGAATATGACGTGCTCTATGTTGGGCTGATTGGCATGGTGGCGATGGCGGCCTGGTTCAAAATCTTCAAACTGCCGTTTTCGATGTTTTTGTTTGGCGGGTTCGGGCTGGTGGTGGCGATAGCGATTGCCGCCATTCTCTCGCCCAATGTGCTGGATTTCCTGAGCCTGCGCGAAGGGGTTTTCAACCTCAACAACCAGAGCTTCTTTCCGATTGCCACCCTGATCTTTGGCATCGCCACCTTCTTTCTGGCGATGTTTTTTGATATGCGCGACCCGCACCGGATCAGCCGCTTTGCCGCCTCGGGCTTTTGGCTGCATGTGCTGGCGGCAATCGCCATTGTCAACACCGTCGGCATGAGCCTTTATAGCAGCGGCAATTACGCCATGACCGCAGTAGCGCTGCTGGCCATCTCTGTAGTGGCGCTGATCATTGACCGGCGCTCGTTTTTAACCGCGGGCATTCTTTATATGGCGTTTTTGCTTTATGCCGTCTTTGAAGGTGACGGCGAGTTTAGCGCGCTGATGCTGACTTTGCTAATTCTCGGGGTGTTTATCACCGCGCTTGGCACCTGGTGGGCCAGCATCCGCGCCGCCATCATGAACACCCTGCCGGATTTCCCGCTTAAAAAACAACTCCCCCCCTATCTGGAAACACCATGACAGACCTGACCCCCCGCGAGATCGTATCCGAGCTTGACCGCTTCATCATTGGCCAGAACGACGCCAAGCGCGCCGTGGCCGTGGCCCTGCGCAACCGCTGGCGGCGCCAAAGGCTCTCTGATGATCTGCGTGACGAGGTTTACCCGAAAAACATTCTGATGATCGGGCCAACCGGGGTGGGCAAAACCGAAATTTCCCGCCGCCTCGCCAAGCTGGCCAATGCGCCGTTTCTCAAGGTCGAGGCCACCAAATTCACCGAAGTGGGCTATGTGGGCCGCGATGTGGAGCAGATCGTGCGTGACCTGGTGGATGGTGCGATCCTGATGACACGGGAAAACATGCGCGAAGATGTGGAGGCCAAGGCGCATGCGGCGGCTGAAGAACGGGTGATCGAAGCACTGGCGGGCAGTGACGCCCGTGAGCAGACCCGCGATATGTTTCGCAAAAAGCTGCGTGACGGGATGCTGGATGATAAAGAGATCGAGCTTGATCTGGCCGATAACTCCAACCCGTTGCAGATGATGGATATCCCCGGCCAGCCCGGTGCCGGCATGGGCATGCTGAACCTTGGCGATATGTTTGGCAATGCTTTTGGCGGGCGCACCAAGCGCAAAAAGGTAAGGGTGGCCGATAGTTACAAGCTGCTGATCGCCGAGGAGGCGGATAAGCTGCTCGATGAAGAGGTGGTCAATAAAAACGCGATTGAGTCGGTCGAGCAGCACGGGATTGTATTTCTCGACGAGATCGACAAGGTTTGCGCCCGAAGTGATGCGCGTGGCGGCGATGTTTCGCGCGAAGGCGTGCAGCGTGATCTGCTGCCATTGATCGAGGGCACCACGGTTTCCACCAAATACGGGCCGGTGAAAACCGATCATATCCTGTTTATCGCCTCGGGGGCGTTTCACATCGCCAAACCAAGCGATCTTTTGCCCGAGCTTCAGGGGCGGCTGCCAATCAGGGTGGAACTGCGCGCCCTGACCGAAGCGGATTTTGTGCGCATATTGACCGAGACCGATAATGCCCTCACCCTGCAATATACC
>WFQA01000114.1 GCA_015487255.1 Paracoccaceae bacterium
GCTGGCCGGGCTGTCGCTTGGCCTGCCATCCGGCTTTTGGATGGCCTGGGGGATCAGCCTGACCATTGCGCTGGTCTCTACCGCGCTGGCACTGGGCCTTGCGCTGGCCCTGGCGCATTTTATTGATGCCAGTATGAATTCCGACAGAAAACCCCCGCAGGGCAGCAAGATCGAATTATTTGTGTTGCTGTTGCTGGCCACCTCGCCGTTTGTCATCGGCACCGGGTTGTTTATTCTGATCACCCCATTTGCCAGCCCGTTTAAACTGGCGCTGCCGATCACCGCTTTGGTCAATGCCGCACTTGCCCTGCCGATCATGCTGCGCATCATCCGCCCGCCCCTTGCCCGGGTGCGCCGTGATTACGGGCGGCTGGGTGACGGGCTTGGGCTTTCCGGCTGGCATCGTTTCAGGCTGGTCACCCTGCCGCAAATCCGCCCCGAGCTTGGCTTTGCCACCGGGCTGGCGGCGGCGCTCTCAATGGGAGACCTCGGGGTGATCACTCTGTTTGCCCCGCCCGATATACAAACACTGCCGCTGTTGATGTATCGCCAGATGGGCAGCTACCAGATGGATGCCGCAGCCGCTTCAGCGCTGTTGCTGGTCATCAGCAGCTTTGCGCTGTTTTACCTGTTTGACAAAGGAGGGCGGGATGCTTGAACTAAAAAACCTGCATATCACCCAGAATGATTTCAGCCTCGCGGCCAATTTCAGCATCACCCCTGATCAGACCACGGCCATCATCGGCCCCTCGGGGGGCGGCAAATCCACCCTGCTGCTGGCGCTGGCCGGGTTTATCCCGTTTACCGGGCGGTTGCGCTGGCGAGGGGCGGGTATTTCATCGCTGCCCCCCGCCGAGCGCCCGGTTTCGATGTTGTTTCAGGAACATAACCTGTTCCCACACCTGACGATCCGCCAGAATACCGGCCTTGGCCTAAGCCCCGGCCTGAAGCTTTCAGCCACACAAAATACCCAGGTCGAGGCCGCACTTGAGCGGGTTGGACTGGCAGGGCGCGGGCCAGACCTGCCCGGAGCGCTTTCCGGTGGCCAACGCCAGCGCGCGGCCTTGGCCCGCGCGCTGTTGCGGCAAAAACCGCTTTGGCTGCTTGATGAACCCTTTGCCGCGCTTGGCCCGGCCTTGCGGCAAGATATGCTGGCGCTGGTTGAGGAAATCCGCGCCGAGCAAAACGCCACCCTGCTTTTGGTCACCCACAACCCCGAAGATGCAAAACGCATCGCGCTCGATTGTGTGTTTGTGGATGAAAACCAAGCCCGGCCGCCGGTTAACAGCCGCGAGCTGTTTGCCAACCCGACGCCCGCGCTCAAGGCTTATCTGGGCGACCTGCACTTATAAGCGGGCAATGTGCCAGACGGCCAGCGGGCGCAATTTTCCAGCAAGCTGCAAAATTGGGCTGCGGCGCCATGGCCTCACTTCGTTCGGCATCAGCACTATACCTCCAACCAGCACAACCCCTCAACCGGGCTTGCCCGGTTGGCGCGCCGGCGAGGGGGCTGCGCCCGCTTTAGCGGGTGTATGTCCCCGAGGCGGCGCGCTGCGGTGGCGCCGCAGTAAAAAAGGGCGCACTTTGCAGCACGCCCTTTCTGTCAATTTTGGCACAATCTATCAGGCTTTACGCTTGGCTTTGGCCCAAAGCTTCTTGTTGGTCAAATAAAGCATAACCGCCAGAAAACTCAAAAACAGCACCGCGACAAGCCCGGCTTTTTTGCGCTGCATCAGTTTTGGCTCGGCGGTCCACATCAAAAACGCGGATACATCCTTGGCCATAGCCGCTTCCGAATTATCGGCGGCCGGATCAAATTCGACCATTCCGTCAAACAGCGGGGGCGGCATGGCGATCCAACCGCCGGGAAAAGCGGTGTTGCGATAAAGAATCGCGCCATATTCTTCTTTCTCTTCTCCGGTATAGCCGGTGAGAATGGCATTGATATATTCAGCGCCCCCCATCCCCTTGATCAGTTGGTTGATCCCTGTGCCGTAAGGGCCGCTAAAGCCATAGCGGGCCTTGGCCATCAATGAAAGATCAGGCACGCCATCAAGGCTGCCGGCGGGGAACATATCCGTTGGAATGCCGGGGCGATATTCATCCTTCTCCGGGTCATAAATATCGAATTGCGCCGCATAGGCCTTAACCTGCTCCGGCGTCATTTCCGGGCCGCCCGGGTCACCAAGGTTGCGAAACGCAACGAAATTGACACCGTGGCAGACGGCACAGCCCTGGGTAAATACCTGAAGCCCGCGCTGCAACTGGTTGCGATCAAAAGTGCCAAACGGGCCTTCAAAGCTGAAAGCAACATCCGGGATCACGGGATAAAAGCTGTTTTTCTCAGCGACAGCCACCGACCCTGTGCCAAGCACGATTAGGGCGGAAAAGATGAGTTTCTTGAACATTTTCATTGTCCTTTTCATAGTCCTGTCGTTTCGCTTATTCAGCCGGTTTCGGAGGATATTTACTGTCAAAATCTTCCTCGATCGTTTCTGGCGGCGCTTTCGGGCGCTCAAACACGCCCAATAGCGGCAAGATAACCAGGAAATAGGCAAACCAGTAAGCGGTGCCTGCCAGGGCAAGGCTTGCATATGGCTCGCCAGCGGGGCGTGCGCCCAGCCACATCAGGAACATGAAATCAAACGCCAATATCCAGAAGAAGAACCGGAAAGCCGGGCGATAACGGCCCGAACGCACCCTGGAAGTATCCAGCCATGGCACCAGCGCCATCACAAAGATCGAGCCAAACATCGCCAAAACCCCGAAGAATTTCGCGTCAATAATCCCCCCGGTAAACAGGCTGGCGATCTGTACCACCAACACATCATCGGTGAAGGCACGAAGGATCGCATAAAACGGCAGGTAATACCATTCCGGTACGATATATTTGGGCGTGACCAGCGGGTCAGCCATTTTGTAATTATCCGGATGGCCGAGATAATTGGGCATAAAGCCAACAATCGCGGCAAACACGATCAGCACCACAACCAGCGCATAAAGATCCTTGATCACAAAATAGGGCCAGAAAGGCAAAGTGTCTTTCTCGACTTCCTTTTTCGAAGTCCGGCGCACCTCAACGCCGGCAGGGTTGGAATTGCCAGTGGTGTGAAAAGCCCAGATATGCAGCGCCACCAGCCCGACAATCACAAAGGGCAGCAGGTAATGCAGGGCAAAGAAACGGTTAAGCGTGGGGTTATCCACCGCCGGGCCGCCCAGCAGCCAGGTCTGGATGCTTTCACCAACACCGGGGATGGCACCAAAAAGGCCGGTAATCACGGTCGCACCCCAAAAGGACATCTGCCCCCATGGCAGCACATAACCAAGAAAACCGGTGGCCATCATCGCAAGGTAAATCAGCATGCCGATGATCCAGGTCACCTCACGCGGAGATTTATACGAGCCATAATAAAGGCCCCGGAAAATATGCAGATAAACCGCGATGAAAAACAGCGAAGCGCCGTTCATATGCACATAGCGCAGCAGCCAGCCGCCATTCACGTTGCGCATGATATGCTCAACCGAGGCAAAGGCCATATCCACATTTGGCGTGTAGTGCATGGCCAGAATAACACCGGTCACGATCTGCACCACCAGGGTGAAGACCAGCACAATGCCCCATATCCACATCCAGTTCAGGTTTTTCGGTGTGGGGATCATGATCGTATCATAGATCAGCCCGACAATCGGAAGCCGCTTGTGCAGCCATTTTTCCGGCTTGGTCTTTGGCTCGTATTTATCGTGTGGGATACCACTCATCGTTCAGCCCCTTACCCTAGTTTTACAACAGTGTCAGACAGGAACTCGGCTGTCGGCACCAAAAGATTAAGCGGGGCAGGCCCCTTGCGAATACGGCCAGCCGTATCATAATGCGAACCATGGCACGGGCAGAACCAGCCGCCAAATTCGCCGGCACCATCCCCAAGCGGGATACAGCCCAAATGGGTGCAAACCCCGATCATCACCAGCCATTCACCGGCTTCGTCAAGGGCGCGGTTGGCGTCCGATGCATCAGCGGCGAAATTATTGTTGTTTTGCGAGGTCGGGTCCGGCAGCTCGTCCATAGTGGTTTCACGCGCGGCGGCAATTTCCTCAGCGGTGCGGCGGCGCACGAATACCGGCTTGCCGCGCCATTTCACCGTAAGCTGGGTGCCCAGCTCAACCCCGGAAATATCAACCTCGATCGAGGAAAGCGCCAGCACATCGGCGCTTGGGTTCATCTGATCAACCAGCGGCCATACGGCGGCGCCAACGGCCACCGCCCCGGTCGAGGCGGTCGCGACATAAAGAAAATCGCGGCGCGAACCTTTATCTTCTGCGTGAGACAATGGACATCTCCCCTTGCTGCGCCCTATTCCGGGCTGGATATATAAATCTGCCCGCGATTTGCAGGCATTGCCAGAACCGAATACACCCGAGATGGCGCGCGGTCCAGCGGACTTTGCGCCGCATGCCTAAAGAAAGTGGAAATATTGCCCCAAAACCTCCGAATTGCGGCCTTTCAGCCCGATATTGCCCCAAATCTGGGCACAATGATTCGCCTCGCCGCCTGTTTTGATGTGGCGATTGACGTGATCGAGCCGTGCGGATTCCCGTTTTCGGTCAAAGCCCTGCGGCGCGCGGCGATGGATTATGCCGATTTGGCGGATATTACCCGCCACAATTCGTGGGAAGCATTTCAAGCCCGGCGCCAGGGCCGCCTGATTCTCCTGACCACCAAAGCCGCCACCCCGTTATGGGATTTCAGCTTTGCCGCGGGTGACACCATCCTGCTGGGCCGCGAAAGCGCCGGGGTGCCCGATATGGTGGCTTCAGCCGCCGATGCCCGTTTGCTGATCCCGATGCCCGGCGGCGGCCGTTCGCTCAATGTGGCGGTGTCGGCCGGAATCGCGCTTGGCGAGGCCACGCGGCAATTGCGCTAAAGCGAGGCTTCAGCCCGCTATCGCCCGGCAGGCCGGCGCCACACGTTTTTGTAACATCGCCGCACCCCCCTTGCGAAACCCGATCGACAGGCCCATCATCAAGTAAACAATGCTGTGGAGAGACCCGATGCTCGATAAAACCGACCTTGCCAATATGCTGAAAGACCCGTCTCTGCTCATCACCCAGGCCTTTGTGGCGGGGGAATGGGTGGATGCTGATAATGGTGCCACATTTGATGTCACCAACCCCGCGCGTGGGGATGTGATCGCCAGGGTTGCCGATTGCGGGGTGGCCGAAACCACCCGCGCCATCGATGCCGCCTACAGCGCCCAAAAGG
This sequence comes from Paracoccaceae bacterium, assembly GCA_015487255.1. Taxonomy (GTDB): domain Bacteria; phylum Pseudomonadota; class Alphaproteobacteria; order Rhodobacterales; family Rhodobacteraceae; genus UBA3077. The sequence continues at coordinate 5,261 of WFQA01000114.1, forward strand.
CCTGGGCCGCGCGCACCGGCAAAGAGCGCGCCGCGATTTTGCGCAAGTGGTTTGATCTGATGGTGGAAAATGCCGATGATCTCGGGGCCATTCTGACCGCCGAAATGGGCAAGCCGCTGGCCGAGGCCAAGGGTGAAATCCTCTACGGGGCCAGCTTTATCGAGTGGTTTGGTGAGGAGGCCAAACGGGTGAATGGCGAGACCATCCCCGGCCACCAGCCCTCAAAGCGCATTGTGGTGATCAAGCAACCGGTGGGGGTTGTGGCCTCGATCACCCCGTGGAATTTCCCCAACGCGATGATCGCCCGCAAGGTTGGCCCGGCGTTGGCGGTGGGCTGCACATTTGTTGCCAAACCCGCCTCCGAAACCCCGCTTTCGGCCCTTGCCATGGCCCTGCTGGCCGAGCGCGCCGGGGTGCCCAGGGGGGTGTTTTCGGTGGTGCCTGCGAGCCGGGCTGCCGATATCGGCCAAGAGTTCACCGCAAACCCCAAAGTGCGCAAACTGACCTTCACCGGCTCAACGCAAGTGGGGCGCATTTTGCTGGCCCAAGGTGCAAAGCAGGTGATGAAAATGAGCATGGAGCTGGGTGGCAACGCGCCGTTCATCGTGTTTGACGACGCGGATATCGATGCGGCGGTGGAGGGGGCGATGATCGCCAAATTCCGCAATAACGGCCAAACCTGCGTCTGTGCCAACCGGATTTATGTGCAGGATGCTGTCTATGATGAATTCGCCGAAAAGCTGGCCACAGCCGTGGGCAAAATGAAGGTGGGAGACGGTTTCGAGGAAGGGGTTGTTGCCGGGCCATTGATCACCGAGGCGGCGGTGCAAAAGGTCGAGACCCATATTGCCGATGCGGTTGCCAAAGGGGCGACCATAACCACCGGCGGCCAGCGCCACGCGCTGGGCGGCACGTTTTTCGAGCCAACCACCCTCACCGGGGTGACCCGCGAGATGATGGTCACCAATGACGAAACCTTCGGCCCGGTCGCACCACTATTTCGCTTCAGCGACGAAGCAGACGTGGTCGAGCAGGCCAATGACACCATTTTTGGCCTGGCCAGCTATTTTTACGCCAATGATCTGAGCCGCGTCTGGCGGGTGGCCGAGGCGCTGGAATATGGCATGGTCGGGGTCAATACCGGGTTGATATCAACCGAGGTGGCCCCTTTTGGCGGTGTCAAGCAATCCGGCCTTGGGCGCGAAGGCTCGCACCATGGTATCGAGGATTATCTGGAGATGAAATACATCTGCATGGAGGTTTAACCGCCCCTTCAGGGCGCAGGCCTGTGTGCCTTTAAAACGCAAAACGCCTTAACGGGGCGAGGATAATTGAGCAAATACGGCCCCGGGCATCATACCGGGAAACCGGCATCATGCCCATGGCTGAACCTGTTAATTTCAGGCCTGCCTGGCGGCTAGACCTTGCGGGCAACCATCATCAGCTTTAGCTCGGCAATCGCCTTGGCCGGGTTCAGCCCCTTGGGGCAGGTGCGGGTGCAGTTCAGGATCGTATGGCAGCGGTAAAGCTTGAACGGGTCTTCAAGCTCGTCAAGCCGCTCGCCGGTGGCTTCGTCGCGGCTGTCGATGATCCAGCGATAGGCGTGCAGCAGCGCCGCCGGGCCGAGGTAGCGGTCACCGTTCCACCAATAGCTCGGGCAGGAGGTGGAGCAACTGGCGCACATCACGCATTCATAAAGCCCGTCAAGCTTTTTTCGGTCCTCGATGCTTTGCCGCCACTCCTTGGCCGGGCGGTTGGTTTTGGTTTCCAGCCACGGCATGATGGAGGCATGCTGGGCGTAAAAATGGGTAAGGTCCGGGATCAGGTCTTTCACCACCGGCATATGCGGCAGGGGGTAAATCTTCACATCCCCCTTCATTTCATCCAGGCCATAAAGGCAGGCGAGGGTGTTGATCCCGTCGATATTCATCGCGCAAGAGCCACAAATGCCCTCACGGCACGAGCGGCGAAAGCTCAGGGTCGGGTCGATCTCGGTTTTGATCTTGATCAGCGCGTCAAGCACCATTGGGCCGCAATCGGCCAGATCGATGTAATAGGTATCAACCCGCGGGTTCTCCCCCGAATCCGGATCAAAGCGATAAATCTTTACCGCGCGCACATCCTTGCCTTCGGGCCGGGGCCAGATTTTGCCCGCCTTCATGCGTGAATTTTTCGGGAGCGTGAATTCAACCATTTTTATTGTGACCCCAGCGAGGCAACCAGCGTGCCGCCATTTTGGATAAAGGGAATGGCGCGGTTGCGCTCTTCGTCAGTCAAGCCGGCCCAGATGATTTGCTCGTCAGCGGTCAGCATCAGATAATCCGGCGCGATAGCGCTGGTGGAGCGGTTCGGGTCCAGGGTGACCCCGTTGATGGTGCAGGCACCCAGCGTCAAAACGCCAAGCAAGAGAATAGTGGTTTTCATCTACATTTCCTCGACAATTTGGCCATTGGCGGCCAGTTCATTCATGCAGCTTTCAAAAGTCTGCGCGCGGGGTTTCGGGGTCAGGTTGATGCCGATCCCGAGACCCAAAGACGGCCCGGTTTGCGAATTCAGGCCAAGGTTGGCCTCGCCGGACAAAACCTGCGCCGCCTCATCCGCCTGCGCCTGGCACATGGCCACGGCATCAGCCCGGCTCATCACTTCATAGGTTGGTGTGCAGGCGGCAACAAAAACCGCAAAAACCGGTAATATACGTTTCATAATATGCTCCCTTTGCTAATACACCCGTTTCTTGGGCGCCAGCCGCTTCGCCTCGATCCCACCCTCGTTTTCGGGGGTGAGCGGCTCCACATGCACATCACGATAACTCAATTTCACCTTCCAGTCATCCCCAACGGTGGCCAGCGAGTGTTTGCGCCAGTTTTTATCGTCCCGGTCGGGAAAATCCTCACGGGCATGGGCACCGCGGCTTTCCGTGCGGGCCTCGGCCGAAACAATGGTGGTCAGGGCGTTGGGCATCAGGTTGGCCAGCTCAAGGCTCTCCATCAGATCGGAGTTCCAGATCATCGAGCGGTCGGTGACGTTTAGATCGGCCATTTCACCGGCAATGACATCCATATTTTCGCAGCCCTCTTTCAGCGATTCCGAGGTGCGGAACACCGCTGCGTCATTCTGCATGGCTTTTTGCATTTTCAGGCGCAGATCAGCGGTGGGGGTGGCACCGCGCGCATGGCGCATGGTGTCAAACCGCTCGATCGCCGCCTCAAGTGAAGCCGGGTCGAATTCCTGATTCTTGGACACCCGGTCAATCACCTCACCCGCCTTGATCGCCGCTGCGCGGCCAAACACCACCAGATCGATCAGCGAGTTCGAGCCAAGCCGGTTCGCCCCGTGCACACTGGCACAACCCGCCTCACCCACCGCCATCAGGCCGGGCTGGATGGCGTCGTGGTCATCCGCTGTCGGGTTCAGCACCTCGCCCCAATAATTGGTGGGAATGCCGCCCATGTTGTAATGCACCGTCGGCAGCACCGGAATCGGATCTTTGGTCACATCAACCCCGGCAAATATCTTGGCGCTTTCCGAAATGCCGGGCAGGCGCTCGGCCAAAGCCTCGGGCGGCAGGTGGTCCAGGTGCAGGAAAACATGGTCCTTGTTTGGCCCAACCCCGCGCCCTTCGCGGATCTCGATAGTGGAACAGCGTGAAACCACATCACGGCTGGCGAGGTCTTTATAGGTGGGGGCATAGCGCTCCATATAGCGCTCGCCCTCGGAGTTGGTCAGATAGCCGCCCTCACCGCGCGCACCTTCGGTGATCAGCATGCCGGCACCATAAATGCCAGTGGGGTGGAATTGGACAAACTCCATATCCTGCAAAGGCAGGCCCTGGCGCGCCACCATGCCGCCGCCATCACCGGTGCAGGTATGGGCCGAGGTGCAGCTGAAATAGGCCCGGCCATAACCGCCGGTGGCCAGCACCGTCATCTTGGCATTAAAGCGGTGCAGGGTGCCGTCATCGAGCTTCCAGGCCAGAATGCCCTGAATCGCGCCATCTTTGCCGCGCAACAGGTCAATGGCGAAATATTCGATGTAAAACTCGGCATTATGCTTGAGCGATTGCCCGTAAAGCGTGTGCAGCATGGCATGGCCGGTGCGGTCAGCCGCGGCGCAGGTGCGCTGCACTGCCGGGCCTTCGCCGTATTCGGTGGTGTGGCCGCCAAACGGGCGCTGATAAATCTTGCCTTCCTCAGTGCGGGAAAACGGCACGCCGTAATGCTCCAGCTCGTAAACCGCCTCGGGGGCGTGGCGCACGAGGTATTCCTGCGCGTCCATATCACCGAGCCAGTCAGAGCCTTTGACCGTGTCATACATATGCCACTTCCAGTTATCCGGCCCCATATTGGCAAGGCTGGCGGCAATGCCACCCTGCGCTGCCACGGTGTGGGAGCGGGTTGGGAAAACCTTGGTCACACAGGCGGTTTTCAGCCCCTGCTCGGCCATGCCCAATGTGGCGCGCAAGCCCGCCCCGCCAGCGCCGACAACAACCACATCATATTCGTGGTCGGTAAATTCATATGCAGCCATGATAACTCCTTGCCTTCAACCGCCAAAGGCGATTTTGGCGACTGAAAAAACCCCGATGACCCCGATCAGCGTGGTCAACATCGTATTGGTGAGCAAAGCGAAGGTCAGCATCGCCTTGCCAGGCACGTAATCCATGATCACCTCCTGCAACCCGTGGCGCAGATGCGCCAGAATGGTGATGAAAAACAGGATCGCGACAATGGCATTGAACGGGTTTTGGTAAATCGCCCGCACCGCGTCATAATCCGCCCCCAGCCCCCGGGCCAGCGGAAAGACAAACAGCGGCACCAGCACCAGCAACGCCACCGCGCTGATGCGCATCTGCCACCAATCTGTGGTGCCGTCTTTGGCGGAGCCAAGCCCCTCGACCCGTTGCCGGTCAGTTCGATAACCCATCAGAACACCCCCCGTGCCAGGAGCAACACAGCCACCGGCAGCAGCACCGAGCCGGCCAAAACCATCAGCCCCGAGCGCCATGCGGTTTCCAGCTCAAAACCTTTGCCCGCATCCCAGAACAAATGCCGGATACCATTGCAGAGGTGGAAGGAAAGCGCCCAAAGCGAGGCGATCAGGATCAGCCCGCCGATAACCGAAGTCAGCATTGCGTTGGCAAACTCGAAATATTCCTCGCCGACCGCCAAGGCGAGAAACCACCATGTGATCAGCACAAGGCTCAGCGCCAGGCCGACACCGGTTATCCGGTGGGTGATCGACAAGATCATCGTGTAAAGCGGGCGATAAATGGAAAGATGGGGCGAAAGCGGGCGGTTGCCCCGGTTCACATCTGCCATGTTGTTCTCCTGAATATCGGCTCAAGCCTGGCCTGAGTCCATTTTTCCACAGAGTTACGCAGTTTTGCCTTTCGGGCAAGTTAATTCGCGCGGCGGTATTCCAGAGTATTCTGATTGTGATGGATTTTGCCAAATGTGATCACATAAAAAAATTAAGTGATCACATTTTGGCAAGCCCCTGCCGAGCGCAAGCTCGGCCAAGCCCAACGGGAGGGGGCTTGTTGCGCAGCAACACGACGCCGACGGGCGGGAGAGCACCCTTTCCATTGGGCGAAACGGTTGGGTTTGGAGCGACACTCCCGCTGCACCTAACGCGTAGCTTGCCTTTTCCTCTGCGGGGGGCAAGCCCCCACTCGGAAAAGGCACGGTTTTCAACAAGTTGAAAACACGGGTTGCCGCCGGCGGTGGCCTCGCTGGCGCTCGGTGGATCAAGCGGGCAGGTTTGGGTCAGACCGGCATGAGTGCCCAGTAATCCAGGTCAAGTAGCAGATGGGATGGGTATTTACCCTCAACCTTTTCCAGGCTTTGCCCACCCTTGCTCTTATAAGCCAGCAGCCGCAGCCGGATCGCGCCGATCCCGTTGATCTCGGCCTTGTCGAGAACGATTGAGCGCGCCCGCAATGTATCGCCGGCAAAGCAGGGGTTGGTGTGGCTTCCCGCATTGATCGCCACGATCATCTGCGCATTTGCCAGGCCGTTGAAGCTCAGCGCGCGGGCCAGCGAGATCACATGGCCGCCATAGATCAGCCGTTTGCCATCGGGGCGTTGGCTGGTGTCAAAATGCACCTTGGCGGTGTTTTGCCATAGCCGGGTGGCGAGCATGTGTTCGGCTTCTTCAATCGTTACGCCGTCAACATGGTCGATTACTTCATCAACCTCGTAATCCCCCAGCCGGTGTTTTTCTCCCGCCTGCACAAAATCATAACGGCTGAAATCCAGCCCTTCGGTGATCGGCAGCTCTGCCGGTTTCAGCGCCGGTTTCAGCATCGGCACCTGCGTTTCGGGGGCAGCCGCACCCTCGTTGCGCTTTTTCACCATCACCCAGCGCACATAATCCAGCACTGCCTCGCCGTGCTGGTTCATGCCGGTCGAGCGCAGCCAGACAACCCCGCTCTTGCCACTGGAATTCTGCTTCAGCCCGATCACTTCCGAGCCGGTGGTCAATGTATCTCCGGCATAGACCGGCTTTAAAAACCGGCACTCGGCATAGCCCAGATTGGCCACCGCGTTCAGCGAAATATCCGGCACGGTTTTGCCAAAGACGATGTGAAACGCCGCCAAATCCTCGATCGGGCTTTCTTTCAGCCCGCAATTACGTGCAAATTCATCCGATGAGTAAAGCGCAAAGCGGGTTGGATAGAGCGCGGTATATAATGCCCGCTCGCCGCCCGAGATCGTGCGCGGGGTGGCATGCTCAAAAACCTGCCCGAGCCGGTAATCCTCAAAGAAAAAGCCAGCCCGGGTCTTGCTCATATCTGCCCCAGTTTCATTTCGGATGTGTATTCGCCCGCGTATTCCTTCACCACCGCCTGCGCACAGCGCACCACGCCGCGGGCCGAATCGAAGGTCATCACCGGGTCACCCTGCAAGGACCAGCCCTTGGCCAGCGCCTCGCTCACCTTGTGGCAAAAGGCCGATGTGTCATCCTCGGTCAGCAATCTGTATGCCAGCATCTTATCCTCCAAACGGCGCCGGGCCGATCCATGTATGCACGGCCACGATCACCACAAACACCACCGCCGAGATCACCAGCCACTTGATATCCCCCGAGATCGGCCCCGGCGCCGGGCGCACCCATGCACCCTGGGCTTTGTTGATCAGCACCATTTCAGCCAATGCCCAGATCCCCAGCCCGCCAAACAGCACCACCGAGGCCACATCACCATTGACCAGCAAATGCGCAAAAGCCCAGATCACCACGCCCCAGAGCATCGGATGGCGCAGCACGCTGCGCATCTTCCCCCTGGATTTGCCCATGCCGATCAGGGCCACAGCAAAGATCATCAGCAACGAGTTCAGGTATTTCCCCCAAAACGGCGGGTCAAAGGCCGGCTCCATCGGGGCGGCGCGATAGCCGTTCACGATCATCACGGTGGCGATCAGCAATACCACCCCCATAACGGCCTTGCCGCCGATTTTACCCAGTTTTTCATCCATACCCGCGCGCATTTGCGGCGCGAGGCTCTTGAAAAAGTGGCCCGCACTCCACAGCACCAGCCCGGCAATAAGTAAGTTCATGATCTTTCCCCTTTGTTCATTTTGGCGATCATATCTGCCTTGGTCAGCAAA
>WFQA01000115.1 GCA_015487255.1 Paracoccaceae bacterium
GGGGTCTCGGTGGGCAGGGTCAATGCGCACAGCCCCATCAGATTGCCGATGCGGGTGTTGTTGAGCGCCAGCAGATTTTCCGCGATGAAATAAGCGTCATCATTCAGCAACCGCTCGCGATCAGGCGGCTGGATCGAGCTGGAGGGGATAAGCACCGCGTCAAACCCGGCAGTGAGCGCGGCATATTCGGCGCGGATGCGCTTCAGTTCTTTCCAGCGGCGCACATATTCCACTCCGGAATAGTCGCGGCCGGCCTCAAAGCGCTGGCGCACTGGCGGATACATTTTATCTGGCGAAGCCTCTATTGCCTCGCCCCACTCGGCGTAAGCCTCAACCACAAACAGGCAACCGGCGATATCCATAGCGCGCTGAATGCCGGGGAAGGTCAGGCGCGTGAGGGTGGCACCCCTGGCCTCGAACCGCTTGAGCGCGGCCTCAAATGCTTGCATTGGCGCAGGGCGGCAATTATCCAGCGCCACGGTTTCCAGCACCGCAAAACGGGTGCCGCTGAGCGAAGCACTGTCAAGATCAGGGGCTTTGGGGCCACCCATCGCCGCCAGCAAATGCGCGGCATCCTCCACCGAGCGGCATAATGGGCCGACCGTGTCAAACTTGCTGCAAAGCGGCACCACACCGGCCAGCGACAGCAACCCGGATGTGGTTTTCAGCCCAACCAGATTGTTCCACGCCGCCGGGATGCGCACCGAACCCCCGGTATCAGAGCCAATGCCCGCCGCCGCCAACCCAAAGGCAACCGACGTGGCCGCCCCCGAGGAGGAGCCTCCCGGTGCAAGGGCCGGATCATTGACATTGGGCGGGGTGGCAGTGATCGGGTTCAGCCCAAGGCCGGAGAAGGCCAGCTCGGTCATATGGGTTTTACCAAGGCAAACCAGCCCGGCCCGGGTGGCGTTTTGCAGCACAATGGCGTCCGTTTCCGGCACCCGGCCCTTGAGCAGGGCTGAGCCGGCTTCGGTGCCGGTGCCCGCAGTATCAAACAGGTCTTTCCAGCTTATCGGCACCCCGTCCAGCACCCCGCGCCGGGTGCCGGCGCGGGCGCGGCTGCGGGCGGCTTTGGCCTCTTCCATGGCGCGGAATTTGGTGCTGCGCGCATAGATACGATCACGGTATTGGTGGTGCTCGATAGCGTCGGAAAAAGCCTCGGCCAGTTCAACCGGGTCGACCTCTCCCGAGTCTATTCCCCGCCCCAGCGCGGTTGCACTTTGCTTTTGCCAGCTGTCTTTCATGGTGATGCCTTTTTGATTTTTGCACAGCCTATATCCGCGCTGGTTTAATCTCCATAAAAATCGCGTAGGTTTGATTCTTCTTGCTCGGTGTTGCTTGCCATCCTGCCGAGGCGAAGCCGAGGCCATGGCGTCGCGATTCCCATTTTTGAAGGCCTCTTCAAAAATGCCACCGGTGCCGCTTGATGCAATATCGGGATATTTTACTGCAGCGCCGCGGCGCGCGCCTCCTCGGCGACCCTTCGGGCCACCTCGTCGGCGCGGGTCGTGCCAAGGCACGACCAGACAGGGTGAAATTTGTGTAATGGACAATCTTCAGATTCAAGCGCTAAATAGAAGCATGAAACTGGATGCGGATATTTTGATTGTTGGCGGCGGCCTGAATGGCCCGGCTTTGGCATTGGCGCTGGCCTCTGGCGGGCTTTCTTCGGTGATCTTTGATGCGCTGCCACTGGCCACACGGCGCAAGCCGGCGTTTGACGGGCGGGCCTATGCGCTTTCGCTCACCTCGGTGCGCATGCTCGGGGCGTTGGGCATTTGGGATATAGTGGCGGATGAAGCGCAACCGATGCTGGATATCAAGGTCTCTGACGGCAGGCCTGGCGAGGGGGCGGCGCCATATTTTGTGCATTTTGACCATCACGAGATCAGCGAAGGCCCGATGGGGCATATGCTGGAGGACCGCTATCTGCGCCGGGCATTACTGGACAGGGTGAAGGCCTCAAAACTGATCCGCCAGATCGCCCCGGCACGGGTGGTGGAGCAGATGGTTATGCCGGCCCATACGGAAGTGGTGCTGGATGATGGGCAAGTGCTGCGGGGGCGGTTACTGGTGGGGGCTGATGGCCGCCGCTCGGGCGTGGCAGAGCGGGCGGGGATAGCACGCTCCGGGCACGATTATCATCAATCCGGGCTGGTTTGCGCGGTGAAGCATGAATTGCCCCATAATGGCGTGGCCTATCAGCAATTCATGCCCTCGGGACCATTGGCAATATTACCGCTGACCGGGGATCGCTCGGCGGTTGTCTGGACCGAAACCACCGAACGGGCAGCGGTGATCAACCCGATGTCCGACAAGGCATTTATGGCGGAGTTGCATCCGCGCTTTGGTGATTTTTTGGGCAGGATCAAACTGGTCGGCAAGCGCTATTGCTACCCGCTTGATCTGACCCTGGCCACTGAAACTGTGCAAAGCCGGTTGGCGCTGATTGGGGATGCGGCGCATGGAATCCATTACCTCGCCGGGCAGGGGTTGAATCTGGGCCTGCGTGATGTGGCCACCCTTGGCGAGGTGCTGCTGGAGGCGGCGCGGCGGGGCGAGGATATCGGCAACCTGCTGGTGCTGCAGCGCTACGCGCAATGGCGCGGGGTGGATACGGCCATGCTGACCGCCTCGACCGACCTGATCAACAAACTGTTTTCAAACGATAATTTTATGCTTCGGACGGCGCGTGTGGCCGGGCTGGGCCTGGTTGACAAAATGCCCGGCCTGCGCCGCGGGTTTATCCGCGAGGCAGCGGGGCTATCAGGCAACCTGCCGCGCCTGCTCAAAGGGCAGCCCATATAATGCCCCCCTGTGGGGGTTATGGCCGGGATTCAATTGCTCCGAAGCGCTTTAGCGAATGCGCCAGCCACTTTCGACACAGACATTGACCTGATTCCAGATCGCTTCTTCGCCATCGGCAAAAACGGCGCGCATATCCCATATGCAATAGCCCGATCCGTCATCGAAGTTGAATTCGATATATTGCCCGGAATAAAGTACATCGCGCGGGCCAAACCAATCCCGACCCCAGTTGCTTTGCCCATCATTCGAGGCATAAAACTCCATCATGGTAACGCCGGTGGCATTTTCAATGGTCATCCAGCGATTTTGGGCTTGGGCGGCTATGGTGCTGATAAACAACACAAAAACTGTCACTATAATCCGCATGGTTCTTCCTCTCGAAATTGTTACTAGACTCGGTATCATACACTGGAATTTGTTAACATTGTGGCAATTGCAAAAATGGTAACAAATGCAACAAAGCATAATATTTCATGGTAAGCCTGACAAATTTACCGAAAATACGGGATATTAAACCCCAAAAACCCCATAGCTGGAAAGGCCGAAAACACTATGGGTTGGTGCTGCGCGCATAGGGGCGCAGGGTTTCATTTTTCGCTACCCGTCGAAACAACACAATCGCACCGCTGGAATAGCGCGGATCATAGGCAAAGCCACGCGCCGCCATGGCGCTGAACACCGAGGCAACACCTTTGAGGCCGGTTATATGATCGTGCAGTTCCAGATATATCCGATCAACGCAGCACAGCTCTGCGTCCTTAAACAGAAAGGATTCCGCCCCTTCTATATCGCAGACAATCAGGCTGATCCTAGCTTCGCTCAGTAGTTCATTCAGCCCTTTTACCGGCACTTTTACAGTTGATTTGTAAGGGTTGGGACCATCAGCCAATGAGCCCATCCAAAAATCATCCCGCTGATAAAACGTTGCTGTATCATCGCCGGAATTGGTAAGCACCACATTGAGGCGCTCGGCGTTTTTCACCCCGTTCAACCTGTGCACCTCACCCATAAAGGGCAGCAGATCCGGGTTGGCCTCCACCGAGATCACCTTTTTGGCGTGGCGCGAGATCAGGGTAGAGATGAAGCCGATTCCGGCACCGATATCGAGCACGATATCATCGGGCAACACAATATGCGGAATTTGCGCGGCCTCCTCGGCCTCAAACACCCCGGCTTTGATAGCCTGCGCGATGGGGGCGGTAATTACGGCAGGATCAAAAGGGATCAGCACCCCTTCGGCTTCCAGCATGTTTTCAGTGGTCTTGTCGGCGGTTTTCAGGCGTGTTTGCATGGATGCAGAGTGCGGCCAAAGGCTTAATGATTGGTTAACAACCAAAAGTAGAGGCCATTTCAGCAGGCTTTTCTTTTATGCAAGGCAGATTCGCTGCGGCAAGGGCCGCCGAGCCGCAGGCGAGGCCACGCCCAACGGGAGGCGGCTTTTTGCGCAGCAAAACGACTCCGACGGGCGGGA
>WFQA01000116.1 GCA_015487255.1 Paracoccaceae bacterium
GCCAGGCCGCGCTCAACCAAGCCCTGATAGTATTCGTCAGCGACCTCCTTGAAGGTCATTCGCGCTTTCACTTGCGCATTTATGCGGTCCAATTTCTTTTGGACAGAGGGATCGGTGCCGTCTTCAAGCAGCCTTTTTGCGTCATCACGTTTCTTGCGGGCGTCAGCCAATGACACAATAGGATATTGACCGAGACTAAGAAGTTTCTCTTTTCCCATGTATCTAAAGCGAAATTGCCAGAGCTTTGAGCCGCTGGGCTTGACCATCAAATGCAAACCTAAACCATCACCAAGCCGAAAGGGCTTATCCTTTGGTTTAACTTTACGAATCTGAAGATCAGAGAGCGGCATGGCGGTAATGAAATTCCTTTTCAACGACGTGCGGACAATACCCGCACTGATACCCGCAAAATGATGTGGTTGTGCGGGTATCGATGTTCATCTATGTGTAGAGAATAGCCACAAAACCCTTGTTTTACAAGGGAAATGTTCATCTATGTTCGGGGTAAATGGTGCCCAGGAGAAGACTCGAACTTCCACGTCCATAAGGACACTAGCACCTGAAGCTAGCGCGTCTACCAATTCCGCCACCTGGGCAGGTGTCGTTATGGGGCTGTGACTATAGCCACCCTCAAAGGGTGTCAACGGCTAGTCGCTCCAAACTGCAAATTTTTTCATAGGCCCAACCCGGAGGGCGGATTCCGGCTTGTCGGGCGGGGGCAAGAGCGGTATGCAGAAGAGAAGCACTCAATAATGGAGAATGCGATGTCCGGCCACCCCCCTCTTGTTACCATCTTTGGCGGCTCAGGCTTTGTTGGCCGCTATATTGCCCGGCGCATGGCGCGGGCGGGCTGGCGGGTGCGGGTGGCGGTGCGGCGGCCCAATGAGGCGATGCATGTGCTGCCTTATGGCGAGGTCGGGCAGATCGCGCTGCTGCAGGCCAATGTGCGCGATACCGATTCAACCCGCGCGGCGATAAAAGGGGCCGATGCGGTGGTGAATTGCGTGGGCATTCTGGCCGAGAACAGCCGGCAAAAGTTCAATGCCGTGCATATCGAGGCCGCTTCGCGCATCGCCCGCATTGCGGCTGAGGAAGGGGTGGGCAAGCTGGTGCATCTCTCCTCTTTGAGCGCCGATTCGGAGGCCGAGAGCGATTACGCCCGCAGCAAGGCGCAGGGCGAGGCTGATGTGCTCAAGCATTTTCCCGATGCGGTCATTTTGCGCCCTTCGGTGATTTTTGGCCCGGAGGACCGGTTTTTCAACCTGTTTGGCACCCTGTCGCGCTATTCACCGGTTTTGCCGATTGTTGGCGGGGATACCCGGTTTCAGCCGGTCTATGTTGATGATGTGGCCGCCGCGACGGAGGCGGCCATTTTAGGGGAGGCGCGTGGCATTTACACCCTTGGCGGGCCGGATGTGGAAACCATGCGCGCGCTGATGCAGCGCATGTTGCGGGTGGTGCACCGGGAGCGGTTTATCATCAATATTCCGTTTGGCATCGCCCGGATCAATGCGTTTTTCATCGAGATTTGGCACAAGCTGTCACTTGGCATGGTGCCGCTGGTGCTGACCCGTGATCAGGTCAAGCAGCTCAAGGTCGATAATGTGGTGCCAGCGGGCGCGCCGGGGCTGGAGGCGCTCGGGGTGCACCCAACCTCGATGGATGTGGTGCTCGATACCTATCTCTATCGGTTCCGCCCGCAGGGGCAATATACCGAGCTGACCGATTCTGCGAAAAATTTGCGCGGTTGAAGTAGGCAAAGCCTGTCCATTCTCAGGATGGGTATTAAAACCTTACCTATTTGGCGTATATTTTTGCGACAAATTAGTATTTTCTGTCATTTTAGTTGTAATAGGTCAGCATTTATGTCTTTTATCCGGTGATGGGCTGCGCTAAAACGCGCCTTCAGAGATAATTGTCGGAGCAGATCATGGCCAAACAACCGATGCTTAAATTTGTCGATGTCGCGCGGGATATGCCGGCCAAGCGCAGCGCGAGCGAGCGCAGCGAAGATTATCGCGAGATTTACGCGGAATTTGCCGCCGCCAAGGCCGCCGAGCAGGCCAGCCGGTGCAGCCAATGCGGCGTGCCCTATTGCCAGACCCATTGCCCGCTGCACAACAACATCCCAGATTGGCTGAACCTCACCGCCACCGGGCGGCTGCAAGAGGCATATGAGCTTTCCCAGGCCACCAATACTTTTCCGGAGATCTGCGGGCGCATCTGCCCGCAAGACCGTCTGTGTGAGGGCAATTGTGTGATCGAGCAATCGGGCCACGGCACGGTGACCATCGGCGCGGTGGAGAAATACCTGACCGACACCGCCTGGGATCAGGGCTGGGTCAAGCCCTTGCAGCCCCGCGCCGAGCTGGCGCAAACCATTGGCATTATCGGTGCCGGCCCCGGCGGGCTGGCAGCGGCGGAAGAGCTGCGCGGCAGGGGTTACGGCGTGACCATCTATGACCGTAACGACCGCGCAGGCGGCTTGCTCACCTATGGCATTCCCGGTTTCAAGCTGGAAAAAGACGTGGTGATGCGCCGGATCGAGCGATTGGAGGCAGGTGGTATAAAGATCATCACCAACTGTAATGTGGGGGCGGATATCACCTTTGCCGAATTGCGCCAAAAGCATGATGCGGTGCTGATCGCCACCGGGGTTTACAACAAGCGCGGCCTCAAGGCCCCCGGTGCGGGGCTGGCAAACATCGTGCAGGCGCTGGATTATCTCACCACCTCCAACCACCTCAATTTTGGGGACCCGGTCAAGGCCAAGGCACTGGATGCCAAGGGCAAAAAGGTGGTGGTGATCGGGGGTGGAGATACCGCGATGGATTGCCTGCGCACCGCCATCCGCCAAGGGGCAACAAGCGTAAAATGCCTTTACCGGCGCGACCGTGAAAACATGCCCGGCTCGATGCGTGAAACCCAGAACGCCGAGGAAGAAGGGGTGGAGTTCAACTGGCTGCGCGCACCCAAGGCCTTTATTGGCGAGGGGGCGGTGAGCGGGGTGCGGGTGGCAAAGATGCGCCTTGGCGCGCCCGATGCCAGCGGCCGGCGCGCGCCAGAGGAACTCGAGGGTGCGGATTATACCGAAGCGGCTGATCTGGTGATCCTCGCGCTTGGCTTCACCCCGGAAAACCTGCCCGAAATGTGGCAGGCCCCCGAATTGGAGGTCACCAACTGGGGCACCGTCACCGCCCGCCACGAGACCCACGCCACCAGCATCCCCGGTGTGTTTGCCGTGGGGGATATCGTGCGCGGGGCCAGCCTTGTGGTCTGGGCAATCAGGGACGGGCGCGAGGCGGCCGGCAGCATGGCGGCCTATCTGGGCAAGCAAGCACAACTGGCCGCCGAATGAGCGAGCGGCGCGGACAATGCCTGTGCGGGGCCGTGCGCTTTACCGCATACGGGATGGGGGATACCTTCTCCACCTGCTATTGCCAGATGTGCCAGCGCTGGAGTGGCGGGCCGTATCGCGGGGTCTCCGTGCCAAGCGAAAAGCTTGAGATTACGGGGCGGGAAAACATCGTCACAATACAGATATCCAGCTTTGCCGAGCGGGCTTTTTGCCGCAAATGCGGCTCGGGCATCTGGTGGCGGATGGTCGCCGGGCCATCTGTTGTCAAAACCAGCATCCCCGTCGGGCTGTTGGATGACCGCACCGGGCTGAAAGCGGGCAGCGTCACCTTTTCAGACCTGAAAGACCATACCAATGACCCGCCCCACGGGGTGGAGGAGATGGATTCAACAGCCGTGGCCCAGATCATCGCCACCATTGAGAATGCGCTATGAGCGATCAAGGCCAAGCCAAGGAGCAAGACATGACCAAATTTGACCAGAACTGGGTGAAAGAGCAAGAGGCGCTTCGGGCCGAGTTGAACGACAAAGGCATGTATCGCGAGGCCGAGGAGCACGCCGCGTGCGGGGTTGGATTGGTCGCGACATCAGACGGCGTGCCAAAGCGCGCGGTGGTGGAAAACGGCATCCGGGCGCTAAGCGCAATCTGGCATCGCGGCGCGGTGGATGCGGATGGCAAAACCGGTGATGGCGCGGGCATATTGCTGCAAATCCCGGTTGAGTTCTTTCAGGCGCAGGTGCGGCGCACCGGCCATGAGCCGGGCGATGAGCTGCTGGCCGTGGGCATGATCTTTTTACCCCGCACCGATTTTGGCGCGCAGGAAAAATGCCGCACCATTGTTGAAACCGAAGTGCTGCGCATGGGGTATTATATCTATGGCTGGCGCCATGTGCCGGTCGATGTTTCCTGCCTTGGTGAAAAGGCCAATGCCACCCGGCCCGAGGTCGAGCAGATTCTGATCTCCAACACCAAGGGCGTGGATGAAGAGACTTTTGAGCGCGAGCTATACATCATCCGGCGGCGCATCGAGAAGGCGGCGGCGGGCATTAACGGTTTTTATGTCTGCTCGTTTTCCTGCCGCAGTGTCATTTACAAGGGCATGATGCTGGCCGAGCAGGTATCGGTCTTTTACCCCGACCTGCAGAATGAGCGCTTTATCTCCTCCTACGCGGTTTATCACCAGCGCTATTCGACCAACACTTTCCCGCAATGGTGGCTGGCGCAGCCGTTTCGCATGCTGGCCCATAATGGCGAGATCAACACCCTGAAGGGCAATCTCAACTGGATGAAAAGCCACGAGATCCGCATGGCAAGCGCGGCTTTTGGCGAGATGGCGGAAGATATCAAACCGATCGTTGCCGATGGCAGCTCCGATAGCGCCGCGCTGGATTCGGTTTTTGAAATGATGGTGCGGGCCGGGCGCTCGGCGCCGATGGCCAAAACCATGCTGGTGCCTGAAAGCTGGTCCAACATGGCCACTGCCATTCCACAGGCGTGGCAGGATATGTATGCCTATTGCAACTCGGTGATGGAACCGTGGGACGGCCCTGCCGCGCTGGCCATTACCGATGGCCGCTGGGTGGTGGCCGGGCTGGATAGAAACGGGCTGCGCCCGATGCGCTATGTGATCACCAGGGACGGTATGGTCATCGCCGGTTCCGAAGCCGGCATGGTGCCGGTTGACCACAAGAACATCGCCCATAAAGGCGCGCTCGGGCCGGGGCAGATGCTGGCGGTGGACCTGAAAGAGGGCAAGATCTGGCAGGATGGCGCGCTGAAGGATATGCTCTCGGCCGCCCAGCCCTTTGGCGACTGGGTGCAAAACATCACCAACCTTGAATCGATCGACGAAGGCGTAAAAGAGGCCACGTTGTTTACCGGCGAAGCCCTGCGCAAACGCCAGATCGCCGCTGGCTTTACCCTTGAGGCGCTGGAGAGCATCCTGCATCCGATGGCCGAAGATGGCAAGGAGGGGCTGGCCTCGATGGGGGATGACACCCCAAGTGCAGTGTTGTCAAAAAAATACCGCCCGCTGAGTCATTTCTTCCGGCAGAATTTCTCTCAGGTCACCAATCCGCCGATTGACAGTTTGCGCGAATACCGGGTGATGAGCCTGAAAACCCGCTTTGGCAACCTGAAAAACGTGCTCGACCAATCCTCGGCCCAGACCGAGATCATCATGCTGGAAAGCCCGTTTGTTTCCAATGCGCGCTTTGAGGCGATGATGAAATATTTTGGTGACAGCGCGGTGGTGATCGACTGCACTTTTCCGGTGGATGGCAACCTGCAGGCAGCGCTTGAGGATATCCGCCAGCAGGCTGAGGAAGCGGTGCGCGCCGGGGCCACCCACCTGGTGCTGACCGATGAGCACCAGAATGAAGATAAAGTGCCAATGCCAATGATTCTGGCCAATTCCGCTGTGCATAGCTGGCTGGTGCGCAAGGGTTTGCGCACCTTCTCCTCGATCAATGTGCGGGCGGCGGAGTGCCTTGACTCGCAGTATTTTGCCGTGCTGATCGGCGGCGGGGCCACCACGGTCAACGCTTATCTTGCTGAAGACAGCATCGCCGAGAGAGTGGCGCGCGGCCTGCTCGACGGCCCGGTGGAGCAGGCAATTGCCCGCTACCGGGAGGCGATTGATCAGGGGCTGCTGAAGATCATGTCCAAAATGGGCATTTCGGTGCTTTCCTCTTATCGCGGCGGGCTTAATTTTGAGGCGGTCGGGCTGAGCCGCGCCATGGTGGCGGAATATTTCCCCGGCATGGTCAGCCGTATTTCCGGCATCGGCATTGGCGGCATCCAGCAAAAGATCTCTGAAATCCACGCCAAGGGCTGGCGCGGCGGGCAGGATACGCTTGACATAGGCGGTTTTTACAAGCTGCGCAAAACCGGCGAAACCCACGCCTGGCAGGCCAATAACATGCAGCTGCTGCAAGCGGCCTGTGCGCAGAACTCCTTTGATCTGTGGAAGAAATACTCCAAAACCATGCAGGCCAACCCGCCGATCCACCTGCGCGACCTGCTGGATTTCAAGGCCACAGCCGCGCCGATACCGGTGGATGAAGTGGAAAGTATCACCTCCATCCGCAAGCGTTTTGTGACGCCGGGCATGAGCCTTGGCGCGCTTTCCCCCGAGGCCCATAAAACCCTCAATATCGCCATGAACCGGATCGGGGCCAAATCCAACTCCGGCGAGGGCGGGGAAGACCCGGCCCATTTCACCCCCGAACCAAACGGAGACAACCCAAGCGCGAAAATCAAGCAGGTAGCCTCGGGCCGTTTCGGGGTCACGGCGGAGTATCTCAACCATTGCGAGGAGATCGAGATCAAGGTGGCGCAAGGGGCCAAGCCCGGCGAGGGCGGCCAGTTGCCCGGCATCAAGGTTAACGCCCTGATCGCACGCTTGCGGCACTCGACCGAGGGGGTGACGCTGATCTCGCCACCGCCACACCACGATATTTATTCGATCGAGGATCTGGCCCAGCTTATTTATGACCTCAAGCAGATCAACCCGCGCGCCAAGATCTGTGTGAAACTGGTGGCGCAGTCGGGTGTGGGCACCATTGCCGCTGGTGTGGCCAAGGCCAAGGCCGATGTGATTTTGATCGCCGGCCATAATGGCGGCACCGGGGCCAGCCCGGCGACCAGCATCAAATATGTCGGCCTGCCATGGGAGATGGGGCTGACCGAGGCGCATCAGGTTCTGGCGATGAACGGGCTGCGTGGCCGGGTGACCCTGCGCACCGATGGCGGGCTGCGCACCGGGCGGGATATTGTCATTGCAGCCATGATGGGGGCCGAGGAATTTGGCATTGGCACTGCGGCACTGGTCGCGATGGGCTGTATCATGGTGCGGCAGTGCCAGTCCAATACCTGCCCTGTGGGCATTTGTGTGCAAGACGAGCGCCTGCGTGAAAAGTTCACCGGCTCTGCTGACAAGGTGGTCAACCTGATCACATTTTATGCGCAGGAGGTGCGCGAGGTGCTGGCCGGCATCGGCGCGCGGTCACTGAACGAGGTCATTGGCCGGGCGGACCTGCTGAGCCAGGTATCGCGCGGCTCCGAGCATCTGGATGATCTTGACCTCAACCCGATGCTGATCTCGGTGGATGAGGGGCATGATATTGATTACGACCGCAACCGCGAGCGGCAATTCGTGCCTGACACACTGGATGCGCTGATCCTGCGCGATGCGGAGCCTTTCTTCAAAGACGGCGAAAAGATGCAGCTTTCCTATGCGGTGCAAAACACCCATCGCAGTATTGGCGCGCGGGTTTCCAGCCATATTGTCGAGCGCTTTGGCATGAATAACGACTTGCAGGAAAACCATCTCAGCATCAAGCTCAACGGATCTGCCGGGCAGAGCCTCGGGGCTTTTGCGGTGCCGGGGCTGAAGATCGAGGTTTCGGGCGATGCCAATGATTATGTCGGCAAGGGGCTTTCGGGCGGCACCATCGTGGTGCGCCCGCCGCTGAATTGCACGCTGGAAGCCTCGGATAATACCGTTATCGGCAATACCGTGCTTTACGGCGCCACGGCGGGCAAGCTTTTTGCCAATGGCCGCGCCGGCGAGCGCTTTTGCGTGCGCAATTCGGGGGCGAAGGTGGTGGTTGAGGGCTGTGGCTCCAACGGCTGTGAATACATGACCGGCGGCATGGCGGTGATCCTTGGCCCGGTGGGTGATAACTTTGGCGCGGGCATGACCGGCGGCATGGCTTTTGTCTATGACCCGGATGGCAGTTTTGAAACCCGGATGAACGCGGAGACCGTGATCTGCCAAAGGCTGAAATCCGCCTATTGGGAGGGGGAGCTGCTGGCGCTGATCGAGCAACATGCCAAAGAGACCGGCGCGCCCCGGGCCAGCGAAATGCTGCGCAACTGGGAGCGGATGCGGCCTGATTTCAAGCAGATATGCCCAAAAGAGATGCTGGAGCGCCTGCCATATCCGCTCAGCGATGGTGAGAGCAGGGCAAGCGCCTGATCCTTGAATCCACGCCGGGGGCATCCCCTTATTTGCCCCCGGCCCCCCTTGAAAACCGGCTGCAAAACCGCCATTAAGCCAATATCGCATTATTGGAGCCGACATGCTGCGCCTATACCACCAACCGCTTTCCCCGTTTTGCCGCAAGATCCGCCTGGTTTTGGCGGAGAAAAAGATCGACGTGGAGCTGGTCGAGGAGAAATACTGGGAAAAGCGGCTGGATTTTTTGCGGCTCAACCCCGGTGGCAAGGTGCCGGTGCTGCGCAATGGCCGGTTTGTGCTGGGGGAATCCGCCGCAATTTTTGAATATCTGGAGGAGACCAGCCCCGAGCCGTCGCTTTTGCCCAAAGAACCGGCAGCGCGGGCCGAGGCGCGCCGCCTTCAGGGCTGGTTTGACGATAAATTCCACCACGAGGTCACCGCCAATCTGGTTTATGAGCGGATCAACAAAAAGCTGGTCGGCAGCGGCTATCCCGATAGCAGCAAGATCAAGGCGGGCAGCAAAAACATCAAATACCACCTCGATTACATGGGCTGGCTGCTGGAAAGCCGCGACTGGCTGGCGGGCAATGCCATGACCATCGCCGATTTCACCGCCGCCGCTCATCTGAGCACGCTGGATTATGTCAATGATGTTGACTGGCTGCGCAGCAAGAACGTGAAGGAATGGTATGCGCGGATCAAATCCCGCCCCTCGTTTCGTGCCCTGCTCACCGATCAGGTGACCGGCTTTGTGCCACCCGACCATTACGCCGATCTGGATTTTTGACATGCAGCCGCTGGCAACGCGGCTGCGCGCGCGGGCGCTGGAAGAAGGCTTCTCCGATATGGGCATCGCCGCGCCCGATGCCATGCCGGAAACCGCCGGGCGGCTGAAGGCTTTTTTAGAGGCCGGGCTGCATGGCGATATGGGCTGGATGGAAAAGCGCGCCGAGTGGCGCGGCTCGCCCGGTGCGCTCTGGCCCGAGGCGCGCTCGGTGATCATGCTGGCCGAAAATTATGGCCCTGAAGGCGACCCGCTGCAACTGCTCTCGATGCCTGACCGGGGGAATATCTCGGTCTATGCCCGCAACAAGGATTACCACATACCGCTGAAAAAGCGGCTCAAGCGGCTCGGGCGCTGGCTGATCGAGCAGCAGCCCTGCGAGATCAAGGTTTTTGTTGATACCGCCCCGGTGATGGAAAAACCATTGGCGCAGGCCGCCGGGCTGGGCTGGCAGGGCAAGCACAGCAATCTGGTCAGCCGCGCGCTGGGCAACTGGTTTTTTCTCGGGGCGATCTTCACCACGCTCGATCTGCCAAAAGATACGCCGGAGAGCGACCATTGCGGCAATTGCCATGCCTGCCTGGACGCCTGCCCGACCGAGGCTTTCATCGCGCCCTACCGGTTGGACCCGCGCAAATGCATCTCTTACCTGACGATTGAGCAAAAAGGCCCGGTGGCACCGGAATTGCGCGGTAAAATCGGCAACCGGATCTATGGCTGCGATGATTGCCTCGCCGCCTGCCCGTGGAACAAATTCGCCAAGGTGGCGCAGGATGCCGCTTATTGGGCGCGCATCGAGCTGCAATGCCCGAAGCTGGAGCACCTTGTAATGCTGGATGACAAGGATTTTCGCGAGGTGTTTGCCGGCTCGCCGATCAAACGCATCGGGCGGGATAGCTTTGTGCGCAACGTGCTTTATGCCATTGGCAATTCTGGCGATAAAGCGCTGGCTGCGGCAGCCCGCCCGCTGGCGAGTGACCCCGATGATACGGTAAAAGATGCCGCGATCTGGGCTTTGGAGCGGTTGAAATGAAATTGCTGATATTGGGCATGGGGTATAGCGGCAAAGTATTTGCCGAGAAAATGCGCCGCGACGGCTGGCAGGTGCGCGGCACCTCGCGCTCGGCCGAAAACGGCCTGCTGCAATGGCCGGGCAGTGACATTTCTGCCACGCTTGACTGGGCTTCGCACATTCTGGTTTGTGCCGCCCCCGATGAAAACGGGGACCCGTTTCTGGCCGGGCTTACGGCACAAATTATTGCGGCACAACCCGTTTGGCTTGGCTATCTTTCCACCACCGGGGTTTATGGCGACCATGGCGGCGCATGGGTGGATGAGGGCACGGCCCTCACCCCGGCCACCACGCGCGGGGTGCAGCGGGTAAAGGCCGAGGCGCAATGGCTGGGCCTGCATGGTGCCCATGGCCTGCCGGTGCATATCTTCCGCCTAGCCGGAATCTATGGCCCCGGGCGCGGCCCGTTTGCCAAGGTGCGGGCCGGCACAGCGCGGCGGATCATCAAGAAAGATCAGGTATTTAGCCGCATCCATGTGCAGGATATCGCACAAGTTCTGGCCGCCTCGATCAAGCAGCCAGATCCGGGGCGGGTTTATAATGTCTGCGATGATGACCCGGCCCCGCCGCAGGATGTGATCGCCCATGCCGCCAGGCTGCTTGGCCTGCCATTGCCGCCAAAGCTGGATTTTGAAACCGCCAATCTCACCCCGATGGCGCGCAGTTTTTACGCGGAATCCAAGAAGGTCCGCAATGACCGGATCAAAGCCGAGCTGGGCGTCGGGCTGCGCTATCCCGATTATAAATCCGGCCTTCAGGCCCTGCTTGCGCAAGAGCGCGCCGATTGACTCCGAATCATCTTACCCTGTGCGGGGAATCAGGCTAAAAATGGATTCTGTATTTAGCGGAGAGATTCGGTGAGGGGTAATATGTCTGTAAGCTTTCGGCTGATCGCCACAACCGCGCTGAGCTTCAGCATCGCGCCACTGGCAATGGCGCAGGATTTCGCGCCCAGTTTCGGCCTGCTTGGCTCAACCGGCATTATCGATATGCCCAGTGCCGCCATGCAGCCCGATGGCGAGACCAGCTGGTCTTTCATCAATAACGGTGCCAGCACTGGCGGGGTGCTCAATTTCCAGCTTCTGCCCAATGTTGAGGTCTCGACCCGGATCATCACCCTTGATGACTGGACCGGACCTGGCCTTTCCTTTCCCGACAACACGCTTGATCTGAAACTCCGGCTGTTGCAGGAGCGCGGCAACCGCCCGGCAATTGCAATCGGGCTGCGTGATTTTCTCTCCAACGGGCCGACCTCGGCGGAGTATATCGTGGCAACCAAAAGCATTGGTGACAACCTGCGGGTCACGGCCGGGCTGGGCTGGGGGCGGCTTGGCTCCTATAGCCCGATACTCAGCTTTGGCACCCGCCCGGCGGTGGATAACACGCTGGGCTTTGGCCAGATGTTTGCCGGCGATGCGGCGCTGTTTGGCGGGGTGGAGTGGCGCACGCCGATCAAAAACCTGACCCTGAAGGCGGAGTATTCTTCCGACGCATATAGCGGCGAGCAGGTTTTTGGCGATTTTGAGCGCAATTCACCATTTAACTTTGGCGCGGAATACCGGCTTGGCAGCCGTGTCTCGCTCGGGGCCTATTATAATTACGGCTCCGAAATCGGCTTTCGGGTCAGTATTTCGGGCAACCCCAACCGGCCGATCACCCCGCAAGACCTCGGTGTTGGCCCGGCACCGGTCAATGTCCGGCACCCTGATTATAACCGCGATGTATCCTGGGCCGCGATACCGCAGGTGCGCGACAAAATGGTGGGGCTGCTGGCCGAGGGCCTGAAGGAAGACGGCATTATCGTGCAGGAAGGCCGGATATCAGGCACTATGCTCGAGCTTTATATCGACAACACCAAATATTCCCGCCAGCCGATGGCGGTGGGCCGCCTGGCGCGGGTGCTGGCCACCTCCTCCCCGCCCTCGGTCGAGGTGTTTCGCATAACCTTGATGTCGGACGGGTTGCCAACCACCACGATGGAGATCAACCGCGCCGATCTGGAAGCCCAGATCGACCGCCCGAATGCCGGGCCGGACAGCTTCGCCAGCACCGGTTTCAGCTCCGCCCCCAATAATATTCCCGGAGAGGGGGTGTGGGTGCCCGATGCCTATCCGAAATTCACCTGGGGGCTTGGCCCGGTTATCCCGGTCAACTTGTTTAACGTTGACAGTATCGGTGAAATCGACCTGATGGTCAGGGCCAATGCCCGCTACCGGCTCTCGCGGGCCTTTGGGCTTAACCTGGCGGTGACCCAGAAAATCCTTGGCAATATCGGCGAAGGGGCGGGGCCGTCGCTCAGCCCGATCCCGCATGTGCGCTCGGATGCAGCGCTTTATGACAATTCCGGGCCGGTGCTGCAGCGCCTGACCGCTGATTACCAGTTCAAGCTCACCCCTGAAATTTATGCCCGGGTTTCGGCTGGCTATCTGGAGCGGATGTTTGGCGGGGTTGATGCCGAAATCCTGTGGAAACCCTCTGACCAAAACTGGGGGGTCGGGGCCAATCTGGCCTATGTGAAGCAGCGCGACTTTGATAATATATTCGGCTTTCAGGA
Organism: Paracoccaceae bacterium; assembly: GCA_015487255.1. Taxonomy (GTDB): domain Bacteria; phylum Pseudomonadota; class Alphaproteobacteria; order Rhodobacterales; family Rhodobacteraceae; genus UBA3077. Next base: position 12,732 of record WFQA01000116.1, read on the forward strand.
ATATGAAACCGTGACCGGCTTTGCCTCGCTTTACTGGAATACCGGCTGGAACGACCTTGAGGCGCAGATCGATATGGGCCGCTATCTGGCCGGGGATTGGGGGGCGACCTTCAGCCTGTCGCGGCGCTTTACCAATGGCTGGGAGGTTTCGGCATATATGACCCTCACCGATGTCAGCTTTGCCGATTTTGGCGATGGCAATTTTGACAAGGGCATCAGCCTGCGAATTCCGCTTGACTGGACCCTGCCGTTTGAAAGCCGCTCGGCGACCACGGTTACTTTGGCCGGTTATGGCAATGATGGCGGCGCGCGGCTCAATATCGCCAACCGGCTTTATCCGACCATCCGCGGCAATGACACCACCGACCTTTACGAGACCTGGGGGGCTTACTGGCAATGAAGAAAGCGCTTGGCGCATTAGCCCTGCTCACCGCCCTTGGTGCCTGCACCACGGGTGGCGGCACCAATCCGGTGGTGCAGGCGGTTTGGCAAAAGGTCAAACCCGGCGCACGGGCTGCGGCGGCTGAAGCCGAGGCCGAAGCCGCCGCCCGCCCCCCGATTGTGGTGACCTTTGAAAAGATCAAAGCCACCGGGCTGGCGATCATCCGCGCCCGGGTGGGAGGGGATACCAAGGGGGTAATGCTCTATGCCCGCTCGGCAAACGATAATTATGTCACCTACGCCTCGCAACTGATGCAGACCATGACGTTGAAAGGCAGCCTGATCACCGCCAGCCGGGCGATTGGCTATGATATGCTTGCACTGCGCAGTGACGATAACGACCCGGTCGCGCTGCCCACCCCGCCGCAGGATTGGCCCGAGCGGGTAAGCCGCGACTATCGTTTTGCCGGCGACACGCCCGGCGGGCGGCTGATATCGGTTAATTGCAAATTCGTCAAAGGGCCGGGTTTTGAGCTGGCCCTGCTCGACAAGACGTTTGACACCACCATCATGCAGGGCCAGTGCAGCGGTGACGGGGTGCGTTTCACCAATATCCATCTGGTGCAGGATGACGGGCAGATATTACGCTCCGTACAATGGATTGGCCCCGATCAGGGCATGGTCGAGATCGATATTCTGGAACCCTTCACCTACGATTAAACCGTATTTGTTTCACCCGGCCGGCACAAAAAAGGGCGCCTCAGCGCCCGATTTCAGACATAACCAAACCATGGGCTTAGATGGGAACATCATCATTATTTTCTGGTGGGGCCAGCGCCAGCGCAAAAAAGACAATGATGGCTAGTGGGATAATCCAAGCCCCGGAGCCACCCATGCGGGAAGGCTCTTCAATGGCTGTCACTTCGGGGGCCACATAGGCAACGGTGCCTGCAAAACTGGCCGTAGCCCAAAAGAGCGCCACGGTGGCTGCTATAAATTTTTTCAACATTATTTCCATATCCTTTTTTTCCAATGCTAACGACAACGACCAGATTGCTGATTGATGCTGCGTTAATATTACGTTAATATTACGTTAACCGAGATATGCAAGCAAAACCTGCGCAATTGGCCCTTGGGGTGTAAAGTGGCTCGGTTTGTTTGAACAGTATCAGCGGGCTTCTTAAGTGGACATCTGCGTTTTCTAAGCCGCTACCGGAATTGGTTTTGGCTGGTTGAAGTATGCCTGATCCGGGGTGTTCCCGGCAAGCGATGAATGGGGCCTCCTTTGGTTATAGAATTTGATGTATTTCCCGATGCCAGCGCGGGCTTCGAGCACGTTTGTGTAGGCATGCAGGTAAATCTCCTCGTATTTCACGCTGCGCCAAAATCGTTCAATCATCTGGTTGTCCATTGCCGGCAGGCGATTGCTTGCAGTCGACGAGAGGGCGCCATGCGCCTTTACCGTCCATGCTGATGGAAATTTCCGCGTCTTTCAGCAGCTTGATGAAGTCAATCGAGGTGAACTGGCTGCCTTGGTCTGTGTTGAATATCTCGGGCCTGCCAAAGCGCACCATGGCGTCTTCCACGGCCTCGATGCAAAACGCGGTTTCAAGCGTGATCGAC
>WFQA01000117.1 GCA_015487255.1 Paracoccaceae bacterium
GGTCAAGCATGCGCTGCGCCTGCTGCCTGAACGCATCCCAGCTTTCCGGATCCAAAGAATCAGCCATTAAAACCCTCCGATCTTGGTGGACCCTGCATTTAGCACGCTGTGTGCGTATTTACAGCCGGCCCACACCTTGCCAACCTGCGAACATTAACCAGTTTGTCACATTTTGCTTTATTTTCTGCCATTTTTTAGTCAATATTATTAGATATTAACCGGAGTTGTCGCATGGAAGACATGGTGAACTGTTGCAATCCATGCGCCGTTCGGTTATTTAACCGGCAGGTATGGGCGGGAAAGCCGTAGTAATTTTGTAATCTTTAACTGGGGGGTTTAATATGGCGAATGAATCGATTGTATGGGCTGATTTAACTACGGGTGCCGATCAGCAACTGGCAGATTTCAACGGTATCACCTGGACTTCTGACAACGGTGGCGGCGCAGGTACCGGGGCTATCGAGGTTACCGCCACCTTGCTTGACGGCAGCGATGTTTTCGCCGGCCAGGGTGCCACCGGCATCAACGGCACAAATGATGCCAGCGAGGTAAACACAGGTGAGCTCGTTACTGCCGGGAACTATGACGGCGGCGTTTCCAACAGTGCCCTCATCCTGCGCAACTTGGAAGGTGACAACGCTTCAGGTGCCGGTGATACCGAAACCGTTTCGCTGCAACTCGATTTTGCCACCAATGACCCCGGCACCTACAGCAACGGGGTAGAAAACCTGAGCTTCTGGCTCAACGATATCGACACCAGCTCCTGGGATGACCAGATCGAAATTCTCGCCTATGATCTGAATGGCAACCTGATGCCACCCGGCGCGATAACCTTTGCCAATGTCGGCACAAATGTCTCCGCTGACAACTCGACATCAACAGCGGTGATCACCTCCAACGGTGCCAGCATCACCCCTACCGATGCTGCAGGCGCTTTGCAGATCAATGTCGCCGGGCCGGTTTCCAGCATTGTGATTGTCTACAGCAATCTGGACACGGGCAGCCAGATTGTAGAGCTTTCCGACCTGACATTTGACACAACCACCGTTCCGCCCTGTTTTGTGACCGGCACCCGTATCCTGACCGAAAACGGTGAGGTTGCGGTGGAGGATCTGGTCGAGGGTGATCTGGTGGTCACCGCCGGCAACGGGCTTAAACCCATCCGCTGGATCGGCAAGCGCACCGTGCCCGCCGCCGGGGAAATTGCCCCGATTTGCATTGCCAAAGGCGCGTTGGGCAACAGCCGTGATCTTCTGGTTTCGCCCGCGCACCGGATGGTGGTATCTGACGCCCGGGTCTCGACCCTGTTTTCCGAAGACGAGGTTCTGGTGCCGGCCAAAGCACTGGTTGACGGTGACCGTATCTACCGCAAACCCGGTGGTGAGGTGACCTATTTCCACATCCTGTTTGACCAGCACGAGGTTATTTTTGCCGAAGGTGCGCCAACCGAAAGCCTGTTCCTTGGCGAGGCCACACTTTCGGGCTTCCCGGCGGAATCCAAGGCCGAGGTGCTGTCGCTCTTCCCCGAGCTGAACGGCCGCCTGCCTTTGCCTGGCGAAGTGGCCCGCCCGGTGCTGAACCTGGCCGAGGCCAAGCTGCTGGTCAGCTAGAAAGCAGCTATTTTCAAAAAAACGCCGCAGCACGCTGCGGCGTTTTTTTATTTACCAGTTTTGCCGCTTGATCAGCCGCAGCACCTTTTGCGCGGCTTTTGGGATGTTTGTGCCGGGGCCAAATATCGCCTTCACCCCGTGATCATAAAGATAGTCGTAATCCTGCTGCGGAATCACCCCGCCGCAAACCACGATAATATCATTGGCTCCGGCATCACGCAGCGCATCTATCAGCAAGGGCGCAAGGGTTTTATGCCCCGCCGCCTGCGAGGATATGCCCACCACATGCACCCCCTTGGCCACCGCTTCCGCCGCCGCCTCTTCCGGGGTTTGAAACAGCGGCCCGACATCAACCTTGAAGCCAAGGTCAGCAAAAGCGGTAGCAATAACCTTGGCCCCGCGATCATGGCCATCCTGCCCCATTTTCACCACCAGCATATGTGGCGCGGCCCCCTCTTTTTGGGCATAATCCCGCACATCCCTGATAATTCCGGCAAAATCCTCGTCACCTTCATAAGCCGCGCCGTAAACCCCCTTCAGGGTCTTCACCTCGGCCTTGTGGCGGCCAAACACCCGCTCCATGGCGCTGGAGATCTCCCCCACCGAGGCCCGCATCCGCGCCGCTTCCACCGCCAGTTCCAGCAGGTTGCCCCGCCCACGCGCGCCTCTCTCCAGCGCTGCCAGCGCTGCCTGGCAGGCGCTTTCATCGCGGCTTTCGCGCATGGCTTTCAGCCGCTTTATCTGGCCCTCGCGCACCGCCATATTATCCACATCCAGAATATCAATCGGGTCTTCTTTCTCAAGCCGATACTTGTTGACCCCGACAATCACCTCCTCGCCCCGATCCACCGCCGCTTGCCGGCGCGCCGCGCTTTTCTCGATGCGCAGCTTGGGCAGGCCGGATTCCACCGCCTTGGTCATGCCGCCGATTTCATCCACTTCCTCGATCAGCGCCCAGGCCTTATCCGCCAGCTCTGCTGTCAGGCTCTCCACATAATAGCTGCCCGCCAACGGGTCCACCACCTTGGTGATGCCGGTTTCTTCCTGCAAAATAAGCTGGGTGTTGCGGGCAATGCGAGCCGAAAAATCCGTTGGCAGGGCAATCGCCTCGTCCAGCGCGTTGGTGTGCAGGCTTTGCGTGCCGCCCAGTGCTGCCGCCATCGCCTCGTAAGCGGTGCGGATAACGTTATTATAAGGGTCCTGCTCTTGCAGGCTCACCCCCGAGGTCTGGCAATGGGTGCGCAGCATTTTGGAGCTGGTTTTTTGGGCGCCAAACCCGCTCATGATCCGGTGCCACAGCAGGCGCGCGGCGCGCAGCTTGGCGGCCTCCATGAAAAAATCCATCCCAATGGCAAAGAAAAAGCTGAGGCGGCCGGCAAAATCATCCACATCCATGCCCGCTTCAATCGCCGCTTTCACATATTCCTTGCCATCGGCCAATGTATAGGCCAGCTCCTGCACAAGGTTGGCACCCGCTTCCTGCATATGATAACCGCTGATGCTGATCGAGTTGAATTTCGGCATCTCGGCGGCGGTATATTTGATGATATCCGAAACGATCCGCATGGAAGGTTCCGGCGGGTAAATATAGGTATTGCGCACCATGAATTCTTTCAGCACGTCATTTTGGATGGTGCCGGTCAGCGCGCTGCGCTCCACCCCCTGCTCCTCACCGGCCACGATAAAGCTGGCCAATATCGGGATAACCGCGCCGTTCATCGTCATCGAAACCGACATCTTGTCGAGCGGAATACCGTCAAACAGCAGCTTCATATCCTCGACACTGTCAATCGCCACCCCGGCCTTGCCGACATCGCCCTCAACGCGGGGGTGGTCGCTGTCATAGCCCCGGTGCGTGGCCAGATCAAACGCCACCGACACCCCGCGCTGCCCCGCCGCCAGATTGCGCCGGTAAAAGGCATTGCTCTCCCCGGCGGTGGAAAACCCGGCATATTGGCGGATGGTCCACGGCCGGCCGGCATACATGGTGGCGCGCGGGCCACGGGTAAACGGCTCCAACCCCGGCAGGCTGTGCATATGGGGCAGATCAGCCACATCCTCAGCCGTGTAAAGCGGCTTGACGGTGATGCCCTCGGGGGTTTCCCGGTTCAGCGCCGTGAGCGGCCTGCCGCGCAATTCCTTCTCAGCCAGTGCCTTCCAGTCTGCTTTGTCACCCATCTGATCTCTCCCGATCTATTCCTTGAATTCGCGCTTCAGCGGCACCCGGCCAAAAGCGATTTTGGCCCCGGAATAAGCGGCGATGCCTTTGGGGGCCTCGCCAAAACGCACCGTATCGCGGCCATAGCGCTGGTTGAGCGCATCGAGGCTGATGCATAGCCGCTCGCGCGGGGTCAGCGCGCCGGATTGGCGCATCTCGAACAGATCGGCGATATGCGCCTGCCGCGCCACCAGCCCGCCCAGCACCACCCCGACCGAAAACAACCTTTCCACAGCCAGTTGCCGCCAGAATAGCTCCATATGCAGCAAAAGTGCAAAACTGTCTTGCGTGGCGGTGATTTTTCCACCCGCATGCAGGCGCTGATAATGCTGGTCCTTGACCGAAATATAAAGCCGGGTGGCAAAATAGCCGCCGCGCCGCAGCCTCGTGGCTGCCTTGACCAGCAGGCGCCGCAAAATCAGCCGCGCCTGCTCGGGGCTTCGGTTTGGCCCGGCCAACACCTGCGAATGGCCAAAACTGTGCGGCTTGCTGGCCGGGTCGGGGATATCCTCGCCGCGCAATGCCCGCAAAAACCGCTCGCCCTCGACCGAGCGCCAAATGGCGCGGGCCTGGCGCGGCGGCAAGGCATAAAGCGCCGGAATATCGGATATGCCAGCGGCTTGCAGCCGGGCGTTCATGCGCGTTGATATCCCCGGCAGGTCGGTCAGCCTCAAATGCGCCAGCTTGCCGGGCAGCTCGGCGGGCAGCAGCCAGTCGGTGCCGCTTGGTTTGTGCAATTCGCCGGCAATCTTGGCCAGCAGCCGGTTCGGCCCCAGCCCGATCGAGCAATGCAGCACCTCGCCCGCGTGTTGATAAATGCTCTGCCGCGCCGCCTCGGCCAGGGCAAGCGCATTTGGCAAATGCCGCTCGGCCCCGAGCAACTGGCAGGAGACCTCGTCCACCGAATGCACCGCGCTGATCGGCAGCACCCGCTCGATCGCGGCTTTGATCTTTGCGTGCATATCCACATAAAGATCGTGGCGCGCGGCGCGAAACACAATGCCGGGGCAAAGCGCGCGCGCCTCGTGCATGCGCGTGCCCACCCGCACCCCTTTGGCCTTGGCATCGTAACTGGCGGCGATGCAGGCGGCATTGCGGTTCAGGGTTGTGACAATCGCCACCGGGCGCGGGCGCAGCGCCGGCTCCACCTGCTGGGCGACCGAGGCAAAATAGCTGTTCATATCCAGATAAAGCACCCGGAGCAAAACCTTGTCCGTCATCTGATTCCCTTTCGGAAACCAGATTAGAACAAAATGAGAACATTTGCACGGGCAAAGCTATTCAAACTCCATGATCACATCATCCACCGCCATGCTGTCCCCGGCTGCGGCATTGATCTTGCTGACCACCGCCTTTTTCTCGGCCCGCAGCACATTCTCCATTTTCATCGCCTCCACGGTGCACAGCGCCTGCCCTTCCTGCACCTCGTCGCCAGGCGCCACATCAAGGCTCACCACCAGGCCCGGCATCGGGCAGAGCAGCAGTTTGGAGGTATCCGCCGCGACCTTCTCCAGCATGTATCTGGAAAGCTCGAACAAGCGCGGGGTGCGGATAATCACGCTCAGATCCGCCCCGCGATGGCGCATCCGGTAGCCGCCCGGGATCGGCTGCACCTTGGCCACCACCACCTCGCCGGAAATATCCAGCCGTGCCAGCCCGTCACCCGGCTTCCAGCCCGAGGCCACCCGCAGGCTGCTGCCATCAGTAAATTTCACGGTGGAGCCGGCTTTATCCGCCTCAACCTTCACCGCAAAATCCACCCCTTGCAGCGAGATCACAAAATCCTCCCCCACCTGCCGCTCGTGGTTATCCAACCGGCCAGATACCTGGGCGGCCCGAATTTCCGCCACCCGCATCATCGCCGAAGCCCCGGCTGCCAGTTGCTTGAGCACCGGCTCGGGCAAGGTCGCCCCCATAAAACCATCGGGGTATTCCTCGGCAATGAAGGCGGTGGTTATATCACCCGAAATAAAGCGCGGATGGTCCATCACCGCGCTGAGAAACGGCAGGTTGTGGCCAATGCCCTCCAGCTCAAATGCGTCCAGCGCCTGGCGCATATCGGCAATCGCCCCGGCGCGCTTGGGTGCCCATGTGCAGAGCTTGGCGATCATCGGATCATAAAACATGCTGATCTCGCCGCCCTCGAAAACCCCGGTATCATTGCGCACCCTGCCCGCCACCTCGGCAGGTGGGTGGTAGCGGGTCAGCCGCCCGATCGAGGGCAGAAAATCGCGGTAGGGGTCTTCGGCGTAAACCCGGCTTTCCATCGCCCAGCCGTTAATGCCGATATCGCTCTGGCCCAGTGCCAGCTTTTCCCCCGCCGCCACCAAGATCATCTGCTCGACCAGATCAATGCCGGTGATCAGCTCGGTCACCGGATGCTCGACCTGCAGGCGGGTGTTCATCTCCAGAAAATAGAAATTCTGCTCGGCATCAACGATAAATTCCACCGTGCCGGCGCTGCAATAATCCACCGCTTGCGCCAGGGCCACCGCCTCGGCCCCCATTTTGGCGCGGGTCTCATCGGTAAGAAACGGGCTGGGGGCCTCCTCGATCACCTTTTGCTGGCGGCGCTGGATCGAGCATTCGCGCTCATTGAGATAGATGCAATTACCGTGTTTATCGCCCAGCACCTGAATTTCGATATGGCGCGGCTGGGTGATGAATTTCTCGATGAAAATCCGGTCATCGCCAAAGCTGGCCGCCGCCTCGTTTTTCGAGCTTTGAAACCCCGCGCGCGCCTCTTCGTCATTCCAGGCGATGCGCATGCCCTTGCCGCCACCACCGGCACTGGCCTTGATCATCACCGGATAGCCGATCTCGCGGCTGATCTTCACCGCTTCATCCGCATCCCCGATCAGCCCCATATGGCCGGGCACGGTGGAAACCCCGGCCTCCTCGGCCAGTTTTTTGGAGGTGATTTTATCACCCATCGCCTGTATCGCACCCACCGGCGGGCCAATGAAGGCCACGCCCGCTGCCTCCAGCGCCTCGGCGAATTTGGGGTTTTCCGAAAGGAACCCATAGCCCGGATGCACCGCTTCGGCCCCGGTTTGCCTGATCGCTGCCATGATTTTATCAATCACGATATAGCTTTCCGCCGCCGGGGGTGGGCCGATATGCACCGCCTCATCCGCCATTTTTACATGCAGCGCATCCCGATCGGCATCCGAATAA